>NZ_DFTU01000032.1:7064-30416 GCF_002379485.1 Methylophaga sp. UBA4204
AGCATTGGCGAAGTTATCCTGCTCACTGTCAGTGAGCTGATTAAGCGGAGCAGCCTTGATGGCAGAAATTAACCAGTGCCCTTTGTGGCTGAACTCGATTTCGATGATAGGACAGGGATACTGTTCAAAAATCTGTCTTGCCAGCTTCTGCAGGCCTTTAAATTCACATTGGCCAAAGAATACTTTCAGCTTAAAACTGGTTTCAGATTGTTTATCACTGGCCGCAATGACTTTATCCAGGTGCGTACCAAAATCCGATAAATCGTAGGCATAAAGACTTTTACGGGATAAGTCATTAATGGTGCGCAAACTCGGCATCACCCGATGACCACGTGCTTCAGCTACCATTGAGCAGTAATAGCCGGGACTTAAATATTCAAGGCCGTGACAGAGGTTAATAATTTGCGCACGCTCACTCGCACTGGGGGAGGGGGTTTGCAGATAATCATCCACTGCGATGACCTGCGCGCTTGGGAAGTAAGGTGCCCAGTCTTCGATATTTTCAAGAATTATCAAATGGTTAGTCATATGACTTTAGCGTTGCTCCTAATCAATTTAGTCAGACGATTTGTGCATCATAAAGTGATTGTGTCATGGTTGTGATAAATATTTTTGCCACTATGCTGATTATCTGGTCAAAATCATGAAAGTCGCCTATTCTTCGCCGAATTTTCATCTACAGGAGAGTTGTTGCCATGTATGCAGATGCCGTTCTGAGTGTTTTTTCTCAGCGCTATGCTGGTGCACGTGACAAGTTCATATCAGCAGTGGAAACAAGCTCCATTGTCGAACGGGTCAATAATATTATTCACCCGGTTCGCGGGCCAAAAAACGAACGTTTGTTTTGTGATATTGCCTGGGCTGGCAGTCCTAAAGCAAAAAATATTCTGGTACTGGTTTCAGGCGTTCATGGTGTTGAGGGTGGAGTAGGCTCAGCAATTCAATCTGATTTTGTGGGACGTCACCGACGTTTACCCGCCGATGTGTGTGTTGTTATGGTGCATGCATTAAATCCCTGGGGATTTGCCTGTGCTAGCCGAAATGACCACGAAGGTATCGATATCAACCGTAACTTTGTTGATTTTAATGCCAAACTTCCAGACTCTGCTGATGCGATAGCGATATGGGAAAAGCTCAGTAAGCAAAAGGACGCAGTCGATTTAGTTGGGGAGCAACGTGAGCAGTTTGATAAGCTCAGCCAAGGCCAATACAGCAAAGCCGATGCGCTTTATTTCGGTGGCGAAAAAGCCAGTTGGTCACGTCAAACCATTGAAGAGCTGGTCGCACAACTTAAACCGGAAAAACGCGATAATGTTATTGTCATAGATATTCATAGTGGACTCGGGCCTTATGGATATGGCGAATTAATCTGTGATCATCTCCCAGAAACTGCCGGTCAGAAAAAAGCGCGGCAATTATTTGGCCCGACAGTGACCGAACCGGCTCTCGGCACCTCAACTTCTGGTGTAAAGTACGGTTTGCATGATTACTTCTGGCATCAGCAAGGGGATAATGTGTGTTTTCTGACACTTGAATTTGGTACTTTTAGCAATCAACAAATGCTTAAAGTACTGTTTGCAGATCAACAGTTACAACAGTCCGGTAAAATCGATTGGTCTGATCAGAAAACGCTGGATATTAAACACGCAATGCAGGATTTTTTCTGTCCTGATGAGACCCAATGGCAAGAGCTGGTATTGTTTCGCGGGCGCCAGGTCATCGAAATGGCCCTGGAGGGTTTGACCACTAATGCAAATGGCAGTTAATCAACAGACGAATTCGATAACCTTTCGTGCGGCCACTTTAGCTGATGTAGATGCACTGCTGGATATCGAAAATATCTGTTTTGATAGCGATCAACTCTCTCGTCGTAGTTTTAAATGGATGATCAACAAGGCTAATGCCTTATTACTGGTCGCTGAGCAGCAACAAAAATTGATGGGCTATGTGCTGTTGTTATATGCCCGGGGCACTTCGCTGGGGCGCATCTATTCGCTGGCGGTTTTACCTGAATATCGTAATCAGAAAATTGCCCGGGCGTTGATGCGTGAAGCGGAGCAGGCTGCATTGACAGCTGGCCGCAGTTTTATTCGTCTGGAAGTGCGGCCCGATAATGCTGGTGCAATTAAACTTTATGAAAGCCTCGGCTATCACCAGTTTGAAATCGTCACTGACTACTATGAGGATCATGCCAACGCCCTACGTATGATGAAGGTGTTGCAGCCACAACCGGAAGAACTGCATCAGCAGGTATTTCATTATTCACAAAGTACGGACTTTACCTGTGGTCCGGCCAGTTTGATGATGGCCATGAAAACGCTGCAACCGGTGATGCATCTGGATCGTGGCCTGGAATTACAGTTATGGCGTGAAGCTACCACCATATTTATGACTTCCGGACATGGCGGCTGTAGTGCACAGGGACTGGCGTTGGCGGCATGGCGACGTTATTTCAACACTACGTTAATCACCAATAGTGATGATGTGCCGTTTGTAAATGGCGTTCGTAGTGAAGATAAAAAAGCCGTGATGGAATGTGTGCACCTGGATTTTATGCGACAACTGGAAACCTCGGAAGTTGAACAGCAGATGCGCCAAATCGATGTGAATTTACTACGTGATTATCTGAACCAGGGCGCACTGGCAGTAGTGTTGATTAGCTCTTACCGACTAAATCAGAACAAATCACCGCATTGGGTGGTGCTGGTATCGATTTCAGATACCTTTGTCTATTTTCATGATCCAGATATTGATTGGGATGATGACAAAACCCTCACCGACAGCTTCTACGTTCCGGTGACTCATAAAGAGTTCAATCGCATGTTAGGTTATGGAAAACCCCGTTATCAGGCGGCTGTGATTTTACACTCGACAAAATAATCCTTAAGAACTGCTGCGTGATTAATCTGTCACTTCAGTACAGGAGAAACCTATGCTCGATAAACTCAAACAACTTTTACAGCGAGAATTGCTCGAGGATCACGATACCGGTGATGCTGCACATTTATCGGTGAAACTTGCAGCCGCTGCGTTAATGATAGAAGTCATTGCTGCTGATTATCATTTTAAAGATGAAGAGCGGGATATGTTGCTATCTATTTTGCAGAAACGTTTTTCTCTCGATAAAGATGCTGCCAAAAGTCTGCTTGCTGAAGCCGAAAAGGCACACAAATCTGCTACAGATTATTTTGCCTTTACCTCGGAAATCAATCATCGCTATAGTCAGAAAAAGAAAGTTGAATTAATTCATATCCTCTGGCAACTGGCCAACGCTGATCAGGAAATCCATCAGATAGAGCAACACGTTATTCGACGAATCAGTAACCTGTTGCATGTCGAGCACAGCGATTATATTGCCGCTAAGCTGGCGGCAACAGGTCATCGGTAAATGGCGTTAGAGTAATGCCTCGTTCTAAGTTTGTGCTGAGCTCAGACTTAGAACGAGGATTGTTTTATTACAGTCCTAAGGCAGCTATTTCAATCCGAGCTGCCGCGCCATAAAGCTTGGATGCATCTCCATCAACATCACCTTTAGGGGCGATGCTAGGCCATAAACCGGCCAGTTCTTCCAGATAGCCTTCAACCTGTTCAACTGTATCGGTTGACTCGTTGCGTGTTGCTTCGGGAAGTTGTTCAAGTCGACGTTTGGCGATTTGGGTAAAGCCATAAGCATCTTGATATTCATGCAGATTAATGAGTTTGCCGTTTTCTACGCCCAGTGCATATTCTTCACCTGCTGTGCGAATCAAATCTTTAATACTTTGCAGGGTATTTTTTAAATCCGGTTTTGCTACTGCTTCAGCGGCTTTAATGCCGGCTTCAAGCTGTTGGTAGGCTTCATCCACTTCAGCTTGAGGTGCTTTGCTGGTCACTTTGTCGGCCAGATTGCTTAATGCATCATCAAAGCGTTCACCACCACGATATTCTATTGATGGCACCAGACCCGCATACAGTTCATCGCGTGGATGTTTCATATGGGTGATAGCCATATCGACCTGGCCTTTTTTATATAACTCATTACCTACTAACAAATGACCACGAATCAGACCCAAACGCGTTAAAAAAGCGACATCATTAGTCTTCAGATCAGTCTCGGTGACACCACCACCTTCGCCTTCACCAGCCGCAGCCAGCGTGAAATTTTCATTGGTGAAATGCATATCATGTGATATATCTGCTGCGGTGGTGTTCAAACTGATTCCACTGGCTAGTGCAACCCCAAGGCTTACCCATTTTTTACGATTTTCTTGCATAGTCTGTCTCTCTGAGTGGCGTTATGATAAGTTATCTACTTTGCCATAAATGAGTCTCATTCTCAATATGATCCTGCATCTCTCACAATGTTTATCAGAAGTTGATCTTGAAGCGATAAAGGCAACGCTTAAGGATGTCTCGTTCCATGACGGATTGAGCACAGCGGGCCGGGCCGCCCTCCAAGTAAAGCAAAATCAGCAGGCAGATATGGCGGAAATTTCTGGCATTTTAAAGCTGGTGGAACAACGCCTTTTAGCCAATGATTTATTTGTGCAGAGCACCTATCCACAACAATTCGTTCGTCTCTTAATAAGCCGTTATCAGTCAGGTATGCGATATGGCACCCATGTCGATGAAGCATTGATAAACAATCAGCGTACGGATATTTCATTCACCTTATTCTTATCCGATCAAACCCAGTATCAGGGCGGCGAACTAGTGTTAGAAGACAGCAGCGGTGAACGTAGCTGGAAACTGGATGCGGGTGATTTACTGTTATATCCCTCTACATATCTGCATCGCGTTAATGAAGTTAATGATGGTGAAAGACTGGTTATTGTTGGTTGGGTCACCAGTCGGATACGTAATCCTAATCGACGGGAGATTCTGTTTGATATGGAGCAGTCGCTCCGTCAAGAGTTCAATCAAAACGGTAAAACAGAACAATATGATCGGCTTTCCCGAGTACGTAATAATTTGTTACGACAATGGCTGGATCGTTAAGGCCGAGATATATTTAATTATTATTTCACGCAACTAAAAATAAGATAGTTTCTATGAATTGCTCTTAATTATTAATTATCTTAGAATGCAACTGATAATCATTATCATTAACGGTTGTAAGTAATAATTATGAATGCGCCATTGTCACCACCTCGTACAGAGAGCCTGGAAAAACTCTATCAAAATAATTTCAGCTGGTTACAGAGCTGGTTACGTGAGCGTTTGAGCTGTTCGTATCAGGCGGCCGATTTGGCGCAGGATACGTTTGTAAGATTGCTATCAGCCCCGGATTTTAATGGCAAAATTGAGGCTATTCGTGAACCTCGCAGTTATCTGGTAACGGTAGCAAAGCGGGTGATGATCGACCATTTCCGTCGACGCACGATAGAACAATCTTACCTGCAGGCCTTAATGCAGCAACCGGAACAGGAAGTCATCTCGGCAGAGCAGAGCATGATTGTACTGGAAACGCTATATCGCATTGATGCCATGCTGGATGGTTTGGGTGTAAAGGTGAAAACTGCTTTTCTAATGTCCCAGCTTAAAGGCATGACTTATCGTGAAATTGCTGAAGAAATGGGGCTATCAGAAAGCTCGGTCAAAAAATATATGGCCAAAGCCACGCAGCATTGCCTGTTATTTTCGTTATATGAACAGTTAGACGCATGAACGCTTCTTCAGCAGGTTTGACGCCTCAACAACAGCAAGCACTGGCAGAAGCTGCTCAGTGGTATGCAGAACTCACTGCTGAATCTAATACCGATCACACCCGGCAGGACTGGCAAAGCTGGTTATTGAAACGGCCGGAAAATCAATGGGCCTGGCAACAACTGGAGCAATTACAACAACGTTTTAACCAACTTTCAGGGGAGTTGGCTTTTGAATCACTCAAAGCAGCTAACGATGAGAAGATATCAAATGGCGATCACATTCGGCAAAGAAATTTTTCTGGAGTTGACTGAACCAAAAAAGCAGAGAATAAGGGCCTTGGCTGATGCCAGGCAGGGCCTTTTTGTTATTTGAAAGAAAATGTTAGCTTCCTCATGCAGACATATTTTGTATGTCTATAAGCATTATTGCCCTATGTTTTGTAGACCTTTGAAAGCCACCAGCGAGCAAGGCTATCTCTGTAATTTATTCATTCACCATCTTGTTATCAAGTTTGGCGCTCCCACGGATTCGGTTACTTTAACCTAGGATATTGGCAAGGTAGCAATAGCATTGCTACTGTGGGATGTGACTTTTTAATACTGTAAACAGGAGGACTATTTATGGTTGCCGAGTGGACAGATAAAGATGAACGTCAATATGAGCATATCAAGGATCAGCAGAAAAAAAGCGGTAAAAAGACCGATAAAGCTGAAGAAATTGCGGCTCGCACCGTCAATAAGCAACGTCGTGAGGAAGGCCGTACCCCCAGAAAAACTTCTCAGGGTACTGGCAATCCTAATAGCCCTTTGGAGTCTCGGACAAAACAGGAGCTGTATAACCGGGCCAGTCAGCTAAATATTAAGGGACGTAGCAAGATGAGCAAGTCGGAATTAGTGGCTGCTATTCGAAACAACTGATTTCAAACAACGTTACTGTTATTTGGTCACTTAGTCGCATTTATCCCACATTGGCCGAAGCTGACAATTAACAGCATCGGTTTCAGTTTCTGATTTGGATTCGGACTTAGAACCAGATTCAGGTTGAGATGTTGTGTCTTGGGATGGAGATGATTCGGAACCAGTCTCACGATCAAAATCACTTTCGAATGCGTCTACAAAAGCATTTTCCAGAATGGCGAGAAAGGCCTGCCAGGCACTGACATCTGGGTCATCCAGATTGCCACGTATCTCAACTTCGGTGGCTATACGGTTTTTGGGATCGTTGCGGAATATCTGGCCAAAAGCACCGACAATGGCTTGCCAGGTTGCACTGAAAACGCCATCTTGCAGATCTTCTTCCAAATCAAAGATTTCAACATTATCCAGAACGGGTTTTGCATAGCCGGTTAATTGAGCCTCCTCAGCCTGCAATTCCATCACAAAATCACCGTTACCTGATTTGAAATTAAAATTACCATAAGCTTCAGAGACTTCATTGAGTTTTGTCAGGTTTATACCGGTGATTTTTAACTTGAGTTCAAAATTATGAAAATCGCCTAAGGGATCCAGGCGGCCATCCAGTCTAGCCGAAGCGCTATCTAACACTTGCCCCTGAATATCAAAATTAGCGAATTTCAGTCCATCTCTTCGTTCAGCATTACTTAGGTTGGTTATTTCACCGTCTAATTGGTAAAAAACCAGATGTACTTGGGGATCAGAGGTAAAGTTATGAAAATGAATTTCACCATTATCAATATTTAATCGATCAATTTGTAATGGAATAATTTCCTGAACGGTCTGACGCCAGGTGGATTCTTCTTCAGGCTGGTCTTCTGCTTCGTCATCGACCAGATGGATTTCGGCATTTATCAAATCAACATCTGCGACCACTTTGCCTTTGAATAAAGATGCCCAGCTGACAGAAGTATCTATGGTTTCGGCATTAAAAAATTCCACCGAAGGTTGGTCTTTTTTAGTGATTTCCAGTTGATGAACAGAGTAGGCGCCACGCCACAGATGAATGTCGACATTAGCGATTTCTCCCTGATAATCACCCATATCCGCGAGTTTGCCATTCAAGTAATCTTTCACCATTGAAGGCAATTGCATGCGCAGAATGATTAAAGCGATAACCACTAAAACAACAAAAATCAGCGTATAGGAATAGCGTTTGGCGATCATGATGCTCTCCTTCTAAGACGTTTTAGATGAAATCCAAGCTAACGCAAAATCACCCGTCTGAACATTCAAACGGGTGACCTGATTCAACTGGTTATTTCATCATAAAAAACAACTAATCAGCACGTTGCCAAAACCGAATATCACGACAGTTTTGGGTAAATTCGTCCGTCGTTTTAGTATTGGTCAATTGCAGGCAGCCTTCATCCAACATCTCACTGATACCGGCCTTTTTCAAAAGCGGCATGGCATCTTCACCGTAGCCAATAAATTTCATGTGATTAAAGGCATCACTGACAAAGGTTAATGCTGGTGGCATTTCTGCCAGCATTTTCACACCGTCGCTACCAGGCAAAATCACAATGGCATCAAATAACACGGAAGGTCCGCCATCAACCTTTTCATCAACCTTGATGCTGTCACCAGCACTGCTGGTTATTTCACCGGTATGTGGCGCAACAACTTCAAACATTGCCCCTTCTGCTTTAAGTGATTTCTCCAGCGATTTGAAAATATCAGCATCAAATCCATCGGTCATCAAGACACCAACTTTACGGCCTTTAAAGCTATTCGGGCCATTTTTGAGAATGCTTAACTTGTCAGAAGCTGGCAAATCATCCCTTGTTGGCATCGCTGCATCAGCCGGTTCCGGCAACGGATTGATGCCCAATTTTTCAGCAACTTTTTCGGCTAGTTGTTGATCAATATTCAGCAGATGACTAACCATGCGTTTACGGATCGCCGGTGTTTTGACTTTACTGAGCTCAAATGAAAATGCATTGATAATATGCTGCTGTTCCGTTTCAGTCTGGCTTATATAAAACTGCCTGGCCTGGCTGTAGTGATCAGCAAAGGTTTCAGAACGTTCACGGACTTTTGGACCAGATACATCTTCTGGATAACTTTCAAAACCTTTTACCGGACATTCACGTGGACCGCCTTCTTCTTCGCCCCAGCTATTCGGTTCATAGTTGGCCCGTCCGGTAGGATTGCTCATTGCCATATGACCATCCTGCTGGAAATGATGCATCGGACATTTCGGCGCGTTGATTGGAATGTGGGTGAAATTGGGTCCACCCAGACGCTTTAACTGCGTATCGAGATAGGAAAAGTTTCTGCCCTGCAGCAAAGGATCATTTGAATGATCAATACCTTTGACGATATTCTGGGTGCAGAATGCCACCTGTTCGGTTTCAGCAAAAAAGTTACTGACAACCCGATCCAGCACTAGTCGACCGACAATGCGAATCGGCACCTGTTCTTCAGGGATAAGCTTGGTGGCATCCAACACATCAAACTCAAATTTCTCAGCAAATTCCTCATCGAAAATCTGCAGTCCCAGTTCCCACTCAGGGTAATCTCCCTGAGTAATGGCATTCCATAAATCACGACGATGGAAATCCGGATCGGCACCATTGATTTTTAACGCTTCATCCCATAAAACAGACTGCAAGCCTTGCTTTGGCTTCCAGTGAAATTTAACAAACTGGGACTTGCCGTTTTTATCTACCAGTCTAAAGCTGTGTACGCCAAAGCCTTCCATAAAACGGAATGAGCGTGGAATCGTACGATCGGACATTTGCCACATCAGCATATGCATGCTTTCCGGCATCAAAGTCGCAAAATCCCAGAAATTATCGTGGGCCGATTGGGCCTGTGGAAATCCGCGATCAGGTTCTTCTTTGACGGCGTGAACCAAATCAGGAAATTTCATTGCATCCTGAATAAAAAACACCGGGATATTGTTACCCACGATGTCCCAGTTACCTTCTTTGGTATAGAGCTTGACGGCAAAGCCACGCACATCGCGGGCCAGATCGGCTGAACCCTTACTGCCGGCAACGGTTGAGAAACGCACAAAGGCCGGGGTTCTTTCACCTTTACGCTGGAAAATATCAGCAGAGGTGACATCTTCGAGCGATTCGGTGGTTTCGAAATAGCCGTGAGCACCAAAACCACGGGCATGCACCACTCGTTCTGGAATACGTTCATGATCGAAATGGAAAATCTTTTCGCGCATGATGTGGTCTTCGATTAAACCTGGACCACGAGCGCCAGCTCTTAATGAATTCTGATCGTCGGCAATCGGGCCGCCTTGCTGGGTGGTGAGTGTTGAGGTATTTCCGGTAGCTTGCTGATGGGGTTCGCCACCATTACCTCGGTTTGTTTTCGGATCGGTTTTGTCCATGACTTCTCCTTGATTTTTTTGGTGTAGAGGGGTGTGTCGCGAGAAATTTCGCGATTGGCAAGGGCCTATTGATCTTTCATTGCCACCACTTCACGTTGCTCGTCATTTATTTAGAATGACTAAACTTCATTCCTCGCGCCTGTGTGGTGCATTTTCAGTCACAACAGAGGCGGCTATGAAAGATCATTAGGCCCTGACCATTCTGCGCCGGACCTAACTAATCGCATTAACCTAAGTAAAGTGAACTGCGTCACAAAATTCAGAATTAGCATCAGACAGTGTTTACAGGTTACAAAGAATTTTAATGGGGAAGGTGAATGAGGAGAGCGCGTTCGAATTGTCTGAGAAAAGGCAATTAATAAGTATTTTTAATCAGCGTTATAGTCTGGAAAAATAGCCTTGCGGATAATCGCATGCACACCCAGATTGCCATCCACAACCTGGGTAATACCAAAATCCACCGCTACCGAAATCAGTGAAATTGCTTCATCTTCACTAAGCTCATGTTCTTTCATTAGGTAGTGACGGGCTTTTCTGAAAGCGTCACGCATGGCGGCTTCCATAGAGGAGTTTTTATACACTTGCGTTTGGGCATTCGGGCCGAGCTCGGCCTGATAGTCGGAGAAACTCATGCCCTGTAATACCCATTCATCCGGTGTTTCCAGAAATGGATGACTTAGGCCATCCATAAAGCTGCCTTTTAAATCACGTTGTTTGTGTAACACCAATTGAAACACACCGGTTAAAGAACACTCGATAGCGGTGCCACATAATTCCGAATCACCTTGTGAAGCATGTGGATCACCGACCGAAAATAGAGCCCCAGTTGTGGCGACGGGCAGAAATAATTTGGTGCCTTTGCCCGCCCGCCAGTTATCCATATTGCCACCAAAATAGCTGGGTGGAATAGAATCAATCATACCGGTCTCACGCGGGGCGACGGCCATGACGCCAAAATGCGGTCTGACCGGAATAACGGCTTTGTCGAGAATACCGAACTGCTTGTCGATACTAGAGTGATCAACCGGTATGCCAGGGTAATCAATGGTTGGGTGCACAATGCCGTAAGGATCGGTTTGTGGGGTCCAGCGAAAGTTATAAATCGCCTTGGCATGCGGTGGATGGGTGTGTTGGTGTACTTCGTATACGGTCACTACTTCACGCTTTTTCGGTTCGGTGAGCAGATCGTCATATTGAAAGCCCCACCAGGTGGCGGCATTGCTACCAAAGTGTTTACCTTGATGCTTCGGGCTGCAACTGAGTCGTGGTTGAATATCCAAAATGCGTATTTCCAGCACATCACCGGGTTCAGCATCGGTGACATACACCGGCCCGGTACAAATATGTACCCCAAAGCCCTCTCCGGCACCGCGGCCGAATATCGTGGCATCCATCGGCCCGGCACCCCGCCGGTCAACGTTCTTTGTTGTACTAGTCCAGTGAAAAACGCTTTGTGCTCCGGCATCTCCGTCAATCATGCGTTCGCAGTCATCAGACGCATGCTGGGATAAGGTTTCAATCGTTACAATATCACCGGAGCGAACGGTTAATACCGGTTTGATCGCATTACTGAAATAGCCCCAGTGAACGGTTTTATCGGACACTGGCAGGTAATATTGTCGAGAAGAGTGAGTGTCGGTTTGTGAAGACGTAGTGTTATCTTGGTCGGAAACCCGTTTCGGGGCGAGTCGCAACGACAACGCATATTTAGCATGATCATCCAATACTTCCTGAAATGGTCTGCGTCGTTTTTGAATGTCATCATCCTGCAAAAAGGATTGCGGATCGGCGGTAATTGAACGAGCTGACGGTTTTGTTTGCGGACAGCCACGGCGAAGCTGTTCATGCAGATCCTGTGGCGGTGCAGAACGATAGCTTTTCGGTGACATGCCCATAAACTGTGAAAAGGTACGGCTGAAGTTTGCGGCGTCATTAAACCCCCAGCGGTAGCACAGCTGGGCAATACTGAACTGGGCAAGGGCAGGGTTAGCCAGATCAATACAGCAATGCTGTATTCGGCGGCTCTTCAGATATTCACTGAACGTTGTGCCACTGTTTTTGAACAGTTTTTGTAAGTATCTGGCGGATAAACCTTCCTGTGCAGCGATTTGCTCAATATTCAGATCCGGATCGTCCAGCCGTGAATCCACCGTTCTGCACACCCGACGCAAATGGGCCAATTGCACATCAGTAGCTTCTTCATTGGCAGCAGATTGTCTATGGGAAAGACAGGCTACCAGTAACTCGGCCAGCGTTACTTCTAATGCGGGTAGCTCATTGTGATCCACATGGGGCAACTGTTCGGTCAGTGATTGCAGCATGTTCAAGCATAATGCGCCGATACCTTGTTGTGTGCTGATGCGGTTCGCTTCCTGTCGTCCGCTACGAACCAACCTGAGCAGAAAGCTGGATGACTCTAATTTGATTAGCATGATGCGAAAACGAGTTTGCAAAGCCAGTCGCCAGGATTGAGTAGGATCCAGCAACATGATGTCGCCTGAACGTAATTTAACTGTTTGATCGGCATCCAGCACCTGCGCGGTGCCATCAAGCAAGGCGAGCACCAATACAGTGCCTTGTAACGGTTGAGTTGCTTTGGCAGTTATGGGTGAAAGAATCTGTGGAGCTGCGGTGAGTTGAACAAATACTGAGTCGCGTGCCGAGACGGACAGTGCCATATGGCCACTGTCGTCATTACGAATGGAGCTTGCAGCATCACTCGCCAGCCCGAGCCTGGAAAGTATTTCATTCCAGGCCGGCTGGCGTAGCTCTGCGGGTATAGCACTGGCAGAAAAGCGTTTCAGGTCAGTCACGGTCGTGTCTTATTCCTTGAATACTGAAGCATCCTTTCGCAAGTGTTATGCCATAACTATTAACGAGGGTATTTAGAAGATAAACCGACTCTAGTTACGCGCCGGGAACATGGATTTTTTCAGGATCGCATGCACGCCCCAGTTGCCATCCACCACTTGAGTGATACCAAAGTCGACCGCCACCGTCATCAGTGATATCGCTTCATCTTCATCCAGATGCTGAGTGGTCATTAAAAAGTGTCGCATCTTGCGATAGGCATCGCGTAAAGCTTTATCAACCGAAGATTTGCTGTAAATATCATCCTGAGCATTGGGGCCCAGTTCAGCCAGATAATTGGCATAGCTAAAGCCATGTAACACCCAGTCATCCTGGGTTTCCAGCAAGGGGTAATTGAGTTCAGCCAACGAGGTGCCGGGCAAGTCAGCTTTTTTGTGCAAGATAAACTGGAAAGTCCCTGTTAAAGAGCACTCAATGGCGGTACCGCACAACTCAGAGTCACCCTGTGATGCATGTGGATCACCCACTGAGAACATGCCGCCATCCACTGCGACCGGAAAATAAATCTTCGCACCTTTGCCAATCCGCCAGTTGTCGATATTGCCGCCGGTGTAGTTGGGCGGAATCGAGTTCACCATATCGGCTTCTGCGGGAGCGAGGCCAATGGTGCCAAAGTGAGGACGGATCGGAATACGGATATCACGCAGAATATTTTCCTTCTTGGTGATGGTGCTGTGATCGACTGGCACCCCCGGATAATCGATAGTCGGATGAACCACGCCGAAGGGGTCAGTTTGTGGTGTCCAACGATAGTTGTAGACGGCTTTGGCCCAGTTACGCTCACCCGTTGCATCGACTTCGTAGATGGTAACGACTTCCCGTTTTTTCGGTTCGGTAAGCATATCGCCGTAATGAAAACCCCACCAGGCAGCAGCATTACTGCCAAAAGTCTTGCCTTTGTAATCAGGGTTTCCACTGGGTCTGGGAGCAACATCGACAATCCGAACTTCAAGAATATCACCCGGCTGAGCGCCTTTTATTCGTACTGGTCCGGTACAAATATGCACGCCGGCTCCACCGCCGGCACCAATCTTCGCATCCATCGGGCCAGCACCACGTCGGTCGACACCTTTGCCTTGAGCATCCCAATGAAAAATACTTTCAGCACCGGGGTCACCTTTTACCATCCGTTCTGCATCATCGTTGGCATGATGGGTGAGTGTTTCCATGGTGACAAAATCACCGGACTCTATTTCAACGGTAGGCTTGGCATTCTTGCTGAAATAACCCCAGAGAACCGTTTCCGGTGTGGCCGGAATGTAATAGTGCATCTGGCCGGGTGTGTCAGCATCGATGGGAGTATTAGCGCCAGCGGCAAAGCTCATGGGCGACATGGTCACGCCCATAGCGCCGAGAGAGGCGGCACCACCGCCAACAAAAGCGTTACGGATAAATGAACGTCGCGCAGTATCAAATTCTTCTACCACGTCTTTTTTATTTTCTTCGGTGATGCCGTGTGTGCAACCTGGAGTACAAATATGTTCTGTCATGATGAATCCCCTCGGATAACTGCTTGATGTCGGAGGTGCCCCGGCAGTGCGGCACGTGCAGATATTATGTTCCTGAGGGTGAGGTTTCTTCTTGTCAGCTGGCGCACTAATTCTTGTCGAGCAGCATTAATTACGTTGTCGTTGAGGTTTTACTCAATGTCATTGCTAGGGCTTGTTTATCTTTCATATCCCCCTCTGCTGGCGGCTATTTTTGTGTCCGACAAGGCGGAAAGCACGCCGTGTAGCCTTCCTACAAAAGTGATTGACAACTCAGGCGGTCGTAAAAACAGTCCCAGCCCTTCGGGTTGTGANNNNAAGGCGGAAAGCACGCAGTGTAGTCTTCCTACATAAGTGATTGACAACGCAGGCGGCCACAAAAATAGTCCCAGCCCTTCGGGTTGTGACTGAAAAAGCGCCACTCTGCGTGGCCTACATGGATGTAGGTCAGGGGCGTGAGCAGGATGCGGAAGCTTTGCTCGTCGCTTATTTAGAATTACTAAAAATCGCTCCTCGTGCCTTGATTGACGCTTTTTCAGCTCACAACAGAGGCGGAGATGAAAGATAAACAAGCCCTGAGTAAAACTGTTTTCTGGTCGTACTTCAAAGCATTTTTAATAAGGCACCGTAAAAGCGAGACTTGTTAATTACGAATGCAAACGATAATCTATCTCATTAATATCGCATGTTAAAAAACTACTCTTCCTGATAAATGGGCCTTTAAGAGTTGTTATTCGACATTAAATAAGTCAGTGAAATTTTCTGATCTTTTATCATTAGATCCTAGCTAAAAACCGTGTATGGAACACCCCAATATGACCCTGTCTTACTCTGGCCGAATCTTTTCGCTGGTGCTGGCCGCAACATTAGGTGGCTATTTATTAACCTCGGCAGTGATGATTTTGATTGCCGCCATTCTGCCTTTATCCCGTGCCGATGCTGTGATTACCAGTGCATTACTGAGCTTTGCTGTGTACACCGCCGCGGTCATATGGATATTTGCGGTTAAAAATGCCAAACGTGCCTGGATAGGAATGATAGGTGCAACAGTGATTATTGGCGGCTTGGGTTTGCTGTTAACGGAGTGGTTACGATGAGCAAATCGACGGATGTAAGCCTTGAGCAGGGACGTTTTCGTCAAACGATGGCCTGGTTGCATACCTGGGGCAGTTTAGTTGCCAGTTGGGCATTATTCGCCATTTTTCTGACCGGCACTATTGGTGTGTTTGATGATGCCATTACCCATTGGATGACGCCTGAGCGAGCATTAATCGGTGAATTTGATCCCGAAACCAGTACTCAAGAGCAACGCCTGACCGCAGTAACACAAGCTGAAAACTTTCTACGAAATGCCGCGCCCCAAAGCCATTTTTGGCGCATACGGTTGCCCAGTGAGGCCGATCCAGCAATTGGATTATCCTGGGAAGATGACAATGCCGAAATTCAGCAGCGCCGGTTACATCCTGTCACTGGTGAAATAATTCCTGATCAGCAACAGCGTGAGACTCAGGGCGGTCATCACTTTGTGCATATGCATTTTGAGTTTCATGCTGGTATGACCGGTATCTGGCTGGTGGGATTTTTTACCATGATCATGCTGGTGGCTTTGGTCAGCGGTATCATTATTCATAAACGTATCTTCAAAGATTTTTTTACCTTTCGCTCGGGTAAAGGCCAGCGCAGCTGGCTCGATGCACATAATGCCTCTTCGGTTTTATCGTTGCCATTTCAATTGATGATTGCCTACAGCGGGCTGGTGATCTTTGTGTCGATCTATATGCCAGCCGGGGTATTGGCCAATTATGACAAACCACAGAGTTTCTTTGCCGAAGTGTTCAATCAGCCGGAGCATCGACCAGAGACCGGTATTGAAGCGGATGTTCTATCGTTGACTGAGCTGTTTAAACAGGGCGAAGCGTTAATGGAGAAACCGGGTAGTTTTATTAATGTAGAGCACCCCGGTGACAGTAGTGCGGTTGCTAAAGTCTTTGGCTTGTTTGAGCAGGAGAAAAATAATGGACGGTTACTCTTTTTGAGTGCCGGGCAGGTTATTTTTGATGCGGTAACAGGTGAAATGATTCATATTGAAGCACCGGATACATTTGATAAAAGTAATGCCTTTGCCGCACAACGTATTATGCGGACCTTACATTTTGCCAATTTTGGTGGTTATACCGTGCGCTGGATTTATTTTATTTTGGGCATGGCGGGCACCATCATGATGGCGACCGGCGCCATTTTGTTTATGGTGAAACGTCGGCAAAAATCCTTGAACGAATTTGGGGCGCAAACGCCAAAGGTCTACCGGGCTATTGAAGTCCTGAATATCAGCGCTATTAGCGGATTAATGGTCGCCTGTGTCGCGTATTTTTGGATAAACCGGCTGTTGCCATTGGATGTGCCTGAGCGCGCCAGCTGGGAAATAAAACTATTCTTTTTTATCTGGCTGGGCAGCTTATTACATGCGGCTTTACGACCCGCTTCTCGTGCCTGGATAGAGCAATTATCCTTATTTGCTGCGTTATGTTTATTACTGCCCATCCTCAACTGGCTGACGACAGGACACCATTTAATCAGCCATTTCATTGAGGGTGACTGGCTGAATGTCGGCTTGGAATTAACCGTCGTGTTGTTCGGTGTGTTGGGCGTTTGCTCCGTCAAAATACTGAAAAGCAAACAACATAAAGCCGCGATACAAGGTTCCAGCCGTTATAAAACCAAGTCGGAGGCAGCGTAATGCAAATGTTGTTGATGATGTTGCTTGCCACAGCATTATGTTATGCCGGTATGGCGGGGTTAAGTCTGGCGATGTCGAGACACTATTCGCAAGTAAGCACAGCTAAATTATCTGCCAGTCGTGCTCGTCAGTTGCGAATCGCTTCCACTTTGTTGCTGATAGTTTCCTTATGGCCAGCGATCAGTATGTGGGGTGTTGTGGTGGGTATTGTTGTCTGGCTGGGCCTGTTATCGGTGGCAGCGCTGCTATGGGTCGGTTTATTGGCTTACTGGCCACGGTTTGCAGCAACAAAAGCGCTTATTCTGGCTTGGGTTGGCTTATCTGCTTGTGTCGTTTTGTGGCTAAATTAATCTCGAATTTGATTCATGGAGTTTTTATGAAGAAAATCAGACTGGATTCGATATTAAGTTATATCGGGATTATAGGTTTAATGATTAACCTGGCATTGAATCTTTATGCCTATTTTTTTATCGATCCTGTTTCATCCTCGCCGTTGGAAGAGGGCTGGTGGTCTATCTGGCTGCCCAGTTTCATGGTTTGGATAGTATTTTTAATGGTCGCTTCGTTTATTGGTGCCAATCGTAAGGATTAATTCTGTTCTTCAGATTTCTCATGCCCTTCAGTGCTGTTTAGATCTTCGGGGATGTGTTGTATTTGAGCATCAATTTCTGGCTCTTGGGCGTTTTCCGGTTCTTCAGTGTTTTCCTGTGTTTTAGTACTCTCCTGTTCTTGAACAGTTTCCGATTCTTCAGGGTTCTCCTGACTTTCGGTCATCTCCTGAATAAACTGCGGCGCTAGACGCTCATACAGGCTTTGTTGTCCTTCAGTATTCTCCGGTTGTTGAATGTCGTCAGCATCTTCAATGTTCTGCTGATCGTCGATTGGCTCCTGAAAGAATGGCGGTTTGAGACGCTCAAGCAGACTTTCCCGTTCATCAAAGCTGGCTTCAACGGTAAAGCGTTTTATACCAATCAGCTGTCCTGAGTCTGTGACCACTTTAACCTGCCATTTACCGACCGGATCCTCTGGGAAATTCAATTTCTGTGTCCAGGCCCGATAGCCTTGTTCACTGCCGCCTTCGATATTCAGCGTGATTCGATCGACTTGTTTACCGTTATGGATCCACAGGTGATGAATTTTTTCCTGCAAGCCGCGAGGTGCGCGGATAGCTGTCCAGGCATATATGCCATCGCGTTTCAGGGATTGCACATCAAGGCGATCAATATGAATGCTGTGCGTGCGTTGTTCACGATCAACCTGTTGTACCAGATTAAATTCAGTTAATCGCAATGCTGCGGGTGGGACTAAGCTGGGGACTTGCCACAAGCCAGCGGCTAAAGCGGCCAACATTAACGTCATTAACGGCCGTCGCCACCAGCGACCATTGGCAACAAACTTCACTAAACTGGGCAGACTGAACAACAGGGAAGCAATCAGAGCAAACGCCAGGCTTTGACCAGTAGTCAGCTGTAGCAAGATGGGGAGAGCAACCAGTAATACAGCGAATAAAGCCAGCGCATGAAAAATAACAAATAAAGATCGACGCGGTGCCAGTTGTTTGTAATACAACGGATCAATCACCGAGATCAGAGCACATAAAATCAATAAAGCGGTAAACCCTGCCTGAGTGTGATTCCAGGTGGTGACGGCAAGAAAAAACGGCAACACAAAAAACAAACTTTCCTGATGGACTAATTGAGTCAGGTAATGCATTAAAGCGGGTGGAATATTGAGTCCAAAACGGCTTTTAAAACTTTCCCGCAGCCAGTTTTCCAATACCAGAAACACCCAGCTGACCAACATCAGGATAGCGATAACCTGCGCCAGTGACTCTTTGCGTTCCACCAGAAAATAACTGGCCACACCGGAAATAAAACCAATCGCCGCAATCAGCCAAGGCCAGCGTTTCGCCAATTCAATTAGCGAAAATAGTAATGATTTTAATGTGACCATTTGGGGTCAGACACCGATCAGTGATGATGATAAATGATGATATTCAACTTAATCATCGTATAACGCTTTCAGTCTGATTATTATTAGTGATCATATGACTGAAAGGCGAATACTGAACTAGTCCATCTGTTCAGGCAGTAGATTTACAGTTCGCTTCGGGCGATTTGAATAGCTTTTTTAACTTGTTCTGGCGCTGTTCCACCCAAATGATTACGGGCGGCAACCGAGCCTTCGAGCGTTAATACCGAAAATACATCGTCGCCGATCTGATCACTGAATTGCTGCAGTTCCTGCAGTGTTAACGCCGACAGATCTTTTTGCTGTTTTATGGCAAAGGCTACTGACAAACCAACTACTTCATGAGCATCACGGAAAGCAACACCTTTACGCACCAGATAGTCTGCCAGATCGGTGGCGGTCGCATAACCTTTCAGAGCCGCCAGACGCATGTTGTCTTTTTTGACGGTGATTACTGCGAGCATATCGGCATAGACACGTAACGAGCCAAGCAATGTGTCGATGGTGTCAAACAGCGGTTCTTTATCTTCCTGATTATCTTTATTGTAGGCCAAAGGCTGGTTTTTCATCAGCGTCAGCAGGTTAAACAGATTACCGTAAACCCGGCTGGTTTTACCGCGAACCAGTTCCGGCACATCAGGGTTTTTCTTCTGTGGCATGATTGATGAGCCGGTACAGAAGGCATCACCCAGATCAACAAAATCAAACTGGGCCGAGGACCAGATAATCAATTCTTCCGAGAACCGCGACAGGTGCATCATTAGCAGTGAGGCGAAGCTGTTAAATTCAATGGCAAAATCGCGATCACTGACCGCATCCAGTGAGTTACGGCAGATACGCTCAAAACCGAGTAATTCAGCCGTGTATTCACGATCAATCGGAAAGGTTGTCCCGGCGAGTGCTGCAGCACCTAATGGCAGGCTGTTGACCCGTTTTGTGCAGTCATCCAGACGTTCCAGATCACGGCTGAGCATCTCAAACCAGGCCAGCATATGATGACCAAACGTGACAGGCTGCGCCGTTTGCAGATGGGTAAAGCCAGGCATAATGGTATCGAATTCACGTTCAGCCACATCCAGCAAGGTAGAGCGCAGCCGCTGTAATTCACTGCGAACAGGCACAATCATATCGCGCAGATATAAACGCACATCGGTTGCCACCTGATCATTACGTGATCGACCTGTGTGCAGTTTTTTGCCGACTTCGCCAATCAATTTGATTAGTCTGGATTCGATATTCATATGCACATCTTCCTGTGCAATGGACCATTCAAACTGATCGTTATCGATTTCGCTTTCAATCTGCTGCAAGCCAGTGATGATTTGATCGCGTTCAGTTTCTGTTAAAACGCCCACTTTACAAAGCATAGTGGCATGCGCGACGGAACCCTGAATATCCTGCTGATACATGCGTTTATCAAACATCACCGATGCAGTGAATTCCTCAACGAACTTATTAGTAGGCTGGGTGAGACGGGCGGAAGAAAGCTTTTTATCAGATGCGGTCATGGCACGGGCCTGTGATTGCTGGCAGAAAAAGACCGCATTATAACGCGGCTGTTCGTGGAACCGCAGGGGAAAATGTTAGAATCGACAACACTGTTAACTATAATGTGGATTTTTGTTTCATGAGTCAGCGTACTGTTCGAATTGCTACCCGTCGCAGTCCCCTTGCCATCTGGCAGGCCGAGTTTGTCCGTGACAGTTTGTTGGCGTTGCATCCACACCTGAATATCGAACTGGTTCGTATTAAAACCCAGGGCGATATCATTCTTGATACCCCATTGGCCAAAGTGGGCGGCAAAGGCTTGTTTGTCAAAGAACTGGAACAGAGCATGCTGGCCGGTGAAGCCGATATAGCGGTGCATTCGATGAAAGATGTACCGGTGGAGTTTCCGGAAGGTCTGCATTTACCGGTTATTTGTGAACGCCATGATCCGCATGATGCTTTCGTCTCTAATCATTATGACAATGTTGATGATTTACCTGAAGGTGCCGTTGTCGGTACTTCCAGCCTGCGCAGGGAATGTCAGCTTCGTCACTACCGACCGGATTTGAAGATTGTACCGTTGCGCGGCAATGTAAATACCCGCCTCGCCAAGTTGGATGCGGGTAATTTTGATGCGATTATTCTGGCCAAAGCCGGATTGGAAAGACTGGGTTTTGATGAGCGTATTCGCAGTGCTTTAACCCCTGAGCAAAGTTTGCCTGCGATTGGACAGGGCGCACTAGGTATTGAAACCCGTATCAATGATGACGAAATGAATGCATTAATTGCCCCGCTTAATTGTGAGCTGACCTCAATTACTGTCAAAGCTGAACGGGCATTAAATCGTCGCTTAAAGGGAGGCTGTCAGGTTCCAATCGGTGGCTACGCTATCTTAAATGGTGATGATATCTGGGTTCGTGGGCTGGTTGGGCGCCCAGACGGCACCGAAATGCTGCAGCAGGAAATTCGTGGCAAGGCCAGTGAATCCGAACAACTTGGTTTAACATTGGGTGAGATGTTACTTAACCAGGGCGCTGATAAAATTCTGGCTGATGTTTATGATGCCTGAGCACTCGGCTCTGGCATTGGAAGGCCGCAAGATTCTCGTAACAAGGCCAATTCGACAGTCGAATGGACTGGTCGACCTCATCGAACAGCAGGGTGGAGAGGCCATCGTCTTTCCGGTTATTGAAATTACGGCGATTGATGTCAAACAATGGGGCGAATGGAATCCGCAACAAACCAATTGGCTGGTATTTGTCAGTCGTAACGCTGTTGAACAATTTCTGAAGGGTAATCCGCAACCATTTCCAGGTCATGTTAAATTGGTTGCTGCAGGTGAAGGTACTGCGCAGGCATTACGGGAAAACGGTTTAACGGTGGATTTACAACCTGAACTGTCAAACGGCAGTGAAGGTTTGCTGCAGTTACCCGAGTGGCAACAAATGACTCAACAGCAGGTCGTAATTGTGCGGGGGGAAGGAGGACGTGAGCTGATGGCAGATACCTTGCGTGCCAGAGGTGCTAAGATTAGTTATCTGGAAGTTTACCGTCGACAATTACCCACGGTATCGTCCGAACTTCAACAACAAGCCTGTTCAGCCGATTGGCTAACAGCAACCAGTGCCAATGGTGTGACAAACCTGTTAAATTTATTATCAGCTAGCTGCCCGCAGGTTTTACAAAAACCTTTGTTGGTAGTCAGTGAACGGATCAAGGCTTTTGCCGTACAACAAGGATTCAAACGGGTGCATGTCAGTTTAGATGCCAGTGATGGTGCAATCATTCAGCGACTTATAGAGATGGGATCAGATCATGGAGCCTAACAGCAAATCTGAGCAGGTCGAAAAGCCCGCCAAAAAAACTGAAAAAAATGTCTCAGAAACACCCAAAAAGACAGTTTCAGTAAAGTGGG
The DNA here is from genome assembly GCF_002379485.1 of Methylophaga sp. UBA4204. Taxonomy (NCBI): domain Bacteria; kingdom Pseudomonadati; phylum Pseudomonadota; class Gammaproteobacteria; order Thiotrichales; family Piscirickettsiaceae; genus Methylophaga; species Methylophaga sp. UBA4204. Next base: position 29,467 of record NZ_DFTU01000032.1, read on the forward strand.
CGCTGCTAATCATTTTAGCGATAGTGATAACGCTGCCCGGGGCTGGTGCACTTTGGCTGGTATGGCAGCAGAAACAGCAACTGATGGAAGTGGAAAGTCGTTTTGATGAAATGGCCGAACTCGAAACGGATATTTCGCAACTGACCAGCAGTCAGCGCCAATTAAACAATCAACTATCGACATTTAAGCAAACTCAGCTTGAACAAGGTGACGTACTGACCAAGCTACAAAACCAGTCACCCTTAACAACTGAGGAAATCGAGCTGGAATGGGCATTGGCGGAAATTCGTTATTTGCTCAATCTGGCCAATCAGCGCGCTTTGTTGGCGAATGATACCAGTGGGGCAGCACTTGCCTTATCACTGGCTGATCAACAGATCCGTGAAATTGGTGATTATCGCATGCAACCATTGCGTGAGCTGATTGCAGAGGAAGAACTGGCACTTGAAGCAGCCGGAGAAACCGATGTAGCGGGAATTGCTGCCGATATGCTGGGGTTGATGGGCTCAATTGATAAGCTACGTGTTGTTACTGGCCCTAAGCAGTCTTACTTCGACGAAACTGAAAAAGAAGCAACAGAACAATCAGCCTGGCGTGAAGTGATTGCTGATATTTGGAGACAGCTACGTTCACTTGTGGTTATTCGTCAGCAGGAAGATGCCCCGGCCGCAGTATTAATGCCTGAACAACGCTACTTCCTGTATCAGAACCTGCGCTTGCAACTGGAGACCGCTCGCTTTGCTGCGCTTTCAGGCAATCAGCGAATGTTTGAGCAAAGCCTGCAATCGGCCAGCAGCTGGCTTGAACAGTATTTTGTGGGTGATCATCGCGATGCAATGCTGGAAAGTTTGCAAGCTATGCAGAACCAGGCCATTAGTATTGAAACACCGGATATTTCGGGCTCACTTCGCTGGTTGAAAGGATTTGAACCATGAAATGGCTGATTATTA
>NZ_DFTU01000031.1:0-6301 GCF_002379485.1 Methylophaga sp. UBA4204
TACACAGAATTTTTTACAGTCCCTTGTCTTGTTGTTTAATTAATAGAGACAGATTTTCAATCCGGTTTTTTACTTTTTCTGAAGATCGTTAATCAGCATTTTCATCTCATCAATTTCCCTGCGTTGCGCCTCAATAATTTCATCGGCTAATTGACGTACCCGTGGATCACTAATCTTTGCCCTTTCGCTGGTCAAAATTGCGATGGAGTGATGTGGAATCATGGCTTTCATATAAGACACATCATCAACCGTGGTCTGGCTCCTTACCAGCCAGAGTGAGCCCGCAAAAATTACAATACTGACAAGATAAATAATGATATTGACTGTGACGTTGGAATACATGTGCAGCATAAAGCTCAACATCACTATTGCCATGGTTGCCCCCATTATCAGTGCCATATAACTTCGGGTTTCACTGAAAAACACATGATCAGCCTGATAGGTATTTAGGTACATTAAACCGAACATCACGAGAGTGGATGTCAGGATCATGGCAGCAAATCTTCCATACATTTTCATCAGCATATCTCCTAATTAAAGACTAGGGTCTGTCTATCTTTCAGAGCCAGCACTGCTGGCGGCTGTGAAAGATAAACAGCCCCTCGTTAACACCCCGTGAAATGAGAAAATATTCTTGTTGTTATAGTAAGTTAACATTTATTAGGGCGATTGATCTTTCATTACTACCATTCTGGACAAAAAATCAGCCATAGGCAGTGATGGACATGCAAGATAAACAAGCTCTGGTTGATACCGCAAAAAAGCCCGGATAATTCCGGGCTCAAAATCAGGCAAACTGACCGCTGCGATAATCAGCAAAAGCCTGTTCCAGTTCAGCACGGGTATTCATTACAAATGGTCCTGCCCGTTCAACTGGTTCATTAATCGGTTTGCCAGCCACAACAATGAATATGCTGTCCTGTTCTGCCACCCCTTTCACCGCATCACCTTCTTTTAGTACCGCCAGCTGCGAGGCACCGATTGAAGTCGGTTTATCGCCAATACTGACTCGACCTGCTGCCACATAAATAAAAGCATTATGAGTAGCCGGTATCTGGTCTTCAAATACACTACCCGCAGGCGCATCAATCACAAAATAAACCGGCTCAATAAAACTATTATCTATAACGCCTTTGGTTCCATTAAGCGTTTCACCGGCTACTACTTTTACCGTTAAACCTGCTTCGCGTGTCTCTATTGCAATCTCGCTGGCTGCTTTTTCCTGATAGCGTGGTGCCATCATTTTATGTTCAGCGGGCAGATTTACCCACAACTGGAAACCTGCCAACAAACCCGCTTCCTGCTCAGGTTTTTCCGAGTGGATAATGCCGCGGCCTGCTGTCATCCACTGCACGCCTCCACTTTCAATCACCCCCGCATTACCGGCGCTATCTTCATGGCGCATTTTACCTGCCAGCATATAGGTCACTGTTTCAAAACCACGATGTGGATGGGGTGGAAAACCGGCAATATAGTCTTCAGGTTTATCACTGCCAAACGCATCAAACAATAAAAACGGATCCAACATATCTATTTCATGCGAGGCGATTAACCGTCTTAACGACACCCCCGCCCCATCCGAGGTCATCTGACCCCGTATCCATTTTTTCACTTCACGTTGTTGTGCCATGATGGCCTCCTTACGCCGCAATCACTGCAGCCAATTTCTCGCTGCTGTCCGGCTGTTCAAAATAGTGGTTGGCATTGACCAATGTGACATCGCTAATGCCAATAAACTGCATAAAAAATTTCAAATACTGACTGGCAAAATCCACATCACTTTCCAGTGGTACGCCACCTGATGCCATCACCAGATAAACTTGTTTGTTTTCCAGTAAGCCTACAGGACCATTTTCGTTATACCGAAAGGTTTCGCGCGCCCTAGCCACCAGATCAATCCAGGCTTTCAATGCTGCCGGTATACCAAAGTTATAAATCGGTACAGCTATCACTATCACATCCGCTGTCTTGACTTCATTAATCAGCTGATCAGATAAGGCCAATACATTTTTTTGTGCCTCACTTCTATCTGCCGGATCGGTAAAGTTGGAATTAATCCATTCTTCGTTGATGAATGGCAAACCTGAAGCCACATCACGTTGCTGCAAGGTTACATCATGTTGACTAGCCAATATTTCGGTCAACTGGGTCGAGACAGTCCGGGTTAATGATCCGTCATAACGACCACTGGCATTAATATGTAATACGTTTAATTTTTGCATCATTTAATTCCTCTTATAGGTCGGTTAAGTTAGTACGGTGACATTTTATAGTTCTTGAAATTTTGATAAAGAATGCTATAAAGAATTTATTGTTGATATATAAAGAACAATAAAAGGATATGGCAGTGAATCAAATTGAAGATATGCAAACGTTTAAACGTATTGTTGAAGCAGGCAGTATCAGTCTCGCTGCCGAACAGCTTGATACCGTGAAATCGGCAGTTAGCAGGCGGTTAAAAGATTTGGAAAAACGTTTGAATGTGACTCTGCTGCAACGCACCACCCGACGCCAAACGCTGACCGAGGCCGGACACCGTTATTATCAGCATTGTTTGCGATTACTGGATGATATTGCAGAGGCAGAAGCACAGATATCCGATATTGAAGCCGAACTCAGCGGCAAGTTACGAATCTCCGCGCCGGTATCTTTTGGCTTAATGCATTTGGGGCCCGCCTTACAGGAATTTCAGCAATTACATCCCCTGATTGAAATGTCGATTGATTTCAATGATCGACAGGTTGATTTGATTGCTGATGGATTTGATCTGGCAATCCGCATCGCCAGACTGGATGACTCAACCTTAATTGCAAAAAAACTCTCATCTACACGGCTGCTGGTCTGTGCCAGTCCAGAATATCTGGCCTATCATGGCACGCCAGTCATTCCCATCGATCTTACTAATGACCATGCTATTTTGCATTATCGAAATACCTCTGAAACCTGGGTGTTTCAACACAATGGCAGCCCCATCAGTTTGCATTTGCAGGGCAAGCTTTCAGCTAATAATGGTAATTTTCTGTGTGATTCAGCCATCGCAGGCCAAGGCATTATCTTCTCTCCAGATTTTCTTTGTTATCAGGCTGTGCAATCAGGAAAGCTTGAGGTCATATTGCGTGACTATATGTATGACAACGAGGTTGGCATTTTCGCGGTTTACCCACAAACCCGCTATTTGCCAAGGCGCAGTCAGATTCTGATTGCCTATTTGCAGAAATATTTCGCTCGCAATGCACCCTGGTTGGATTGCTGAGCTATTTGACAGTCTTTGGCGACAATGCTCAACTGTCGCCCACAAGAAAAATCTTATAAAGAGAGAGAACCTATGACTGAAATTTATGGCACCCAGCATCGGCAATTACAACAGGAATTCGATAAAGAAAAACTTGCGGATCGAGTCGGCGAGGCCATTATCACTGATTACATTACTGATCAGCATCGTGAGTTTATCGCATCACGTGATTTCTTTTTCCTGTCCACGGTTGATCACCGGGGGTTTCCAACCTGTTCCCATAAGGGCGGCGACATTGGTTTTGTAAAAATTCTCGATGAAAAAACACTCGCCTTTCCCAGTCTTGACGGTAACGGCATGTATCTGTCGATGGGTAATATTGATGCCAATAAAAAAGTTGGCATGTTGTTTATCGATTTTGAAACTCCACACCGGGTTCGGGTTCATGGTACTGCCGAACTGAGTCGCGATCCGGCAGATCTGGCGTTATTTCATGAAGCAGAACTGGTGGTCAGAGTCACCATTGAAGATATGTTTCAGAACTGCCCTCGTTATATTCACCGTTATAAACGCATCAGTGAATCTCGATATGTGCCAAAAGCTGAATGCCAGACACCATTACCAGTCTGGAAGCGTTTAGATGCCGTTCAAGACGTTATAGATGATAAAGAAAAGGCTAAAGTGGCTCTGGAAGGCGGCATTATTACCATGGAAGAATATGAAGTACTGCTGCAAAAAGGTGAAGCGTAAATTATTGAAAAATAAGTAGTTTGCGCACCACTATGTCTCATCTGTACCACATTTATATTTCGGGAAAAATTCCCGCAAGTGATCAATGCCCGACACATCAGGTTTCCGGGTATTGATCATTTTTTACAGCTAAATCCTTGCTTGAAAATCCATATTGCGAAGCGAATACTCAATCATCCAAGGCCTTGGGTCTATTTACCTTTCAAAGCCGCCTCTGTTGTGACTGAAAATAGACCAATCAAGGCGTGAGGAGTGTAGTTTAGTTCCTCTAAATAAATGACGAGCAACGCAGAGTGGTAGATTTTCAGCCACAACCCGAAGGGCTGGGACAATTTTTCCACCCTACTGCGTTGGAAATGAATTATGTAGAACAACTACATCGCATCATTTCCGCCTTGTTGGACGGAAAAATAGTCGCCAGCAGTGGTGGTTATGAAAGGTAAACAGACCCAAGAGTTGAGGATAAAAACAATGATTTCGATTCGCCCCAGTGCAGTTGCAGGTTTGTATTATCCCGCCCGTTCAGCAGAGCTTGAAGACTTGTTGGCAAAACAGTTTGATAAGCCCTCAGACCACATTCACCATCATGCTAAAGCGCTTATTGTTCCGCATGGGGGTTATTTCTATTCCGGTCAAGTCGCTGCCAAGGCTTATCAGTCCTTAATGGAAGTAGCCGATGATATTGAACGGGTCATTTTAATTGGTCCCTCGCATCGTACAGATTTCAAAGGCATTGCGATGAGCGAGGCGGATTATTTTGCTACGCCGATTGGCAGTGTGGCGGTAGACAAAAAAATCTACCCTCAGTTAAGCCGCATTAAAGGGGTTGAAACCTACGAAAGCCCGCATGATAACGAACATTGTCTGGAAGTCCAGCTACCTTTTTTACAATATTCGCTAAATCAATTTGAAATTGTGCCTTTACTCACCGGCCAAGCTAGTTCTTCGCTGATTGCCGATGTTCTGGGTACGGCAACCCAGGATGCTAAATCGTTAATTGTGATCAGTTCTGACCTGAGTCACTACCTGGATTATGAGACCGCACGCAAGATAGACCAATATACTTCACAGGCTATTATCAGCATGGATAATCACGATATTGATAAGTTTCATGCCTGTGGCTGTGATGCCATCCGCGGCTTTCTTGAGTATGCCCGCAATGCAAATATGTCCGGTCAAATCATGGCGTTAAGTAATTCCGGTGATATCGTCCGCAAAAAAGAAAGCGTCGTCGGATATGGCGCCTATTTATTCGAATAGGCATAAGTCGGTTTGACCACCTGATTTACTGCCTCGACCACAGAAGGTAATACCCATGCACCGGGATGACGGATTTTATCTTCGTCTCCCGGTGTATATTTTCCGGTCTGCACCAGACAACCTCTTAATCCTGCTGTCAACGCACCTTGTACATCAGCAAACGCATCATCTCCTATCATCAGTACTTCTTCAGCAGCAAAACCAGTAGATTCCACTGCTGTCTGGAAAAATGCTTTTGCTGGTTTGCCTAAAATCTCAGCTTCCACATCACAGGCAAATTCAAGTGCCGCAATAAAGGGGCCAGCATCCAACTGCAACTCTTCGTTTTGCCGGAAATATCGATTCAAACCTATACCAAGCAGCGGTGCCCCATCCATCACCAACTGAAATGCCCGGTTCATGTTCGCATAATTAAATCCATCGCCGGCATCGGCAATGACCACAGCATTGGGAGAACTTTGATCCAGATCGGCAAATTCCGGGCGCAGCTTTTCATGCACTAGGCAATATGGACGCAATTTGCGTTGCTGTAACGCTAACTTCACTGCGCCGGGAGCGGTTAACACTTCCTCAACACTCAGATCGAAGCCCATCTGCAACAGTGACTGCAACATGTCGGTGCTGGTTTTTCGGGAAGTATTGGTTACAAAGCGCACCACTATTTGCTCGTTCCGAGCCAGCTGAATGGCCTCTATAGCGCCATTTACCGGCTCGTTATCAACATGCAATACACCACTGATATCAAATAAAATCGCTTTTATCATCATAATCACCTTGGGCATGTTATGTATGTATAAATTATGCTCGGTTAAATGCTGACAAACAAATTACACAATTAATTCTGCTTGATTCAACTGTATAAAATTGCGATCTACCCCGGTGCTGTTAAAAATTCAATGTCATCGCAGAAGTAACTATGAAAGTTCAACAAGCTCTAGGGCTTATTGAACTTTCATCTCCGCCGCTGTTGTGAGCTGAAAAAGCGTCAATCAAGGCACGAGGAGCGCCTTTTAGTTGTTCTAAATAAGCGACGAGCAACGCAGAGTGGCGCTTTTTCAG
>NZ_DFTU01000031.1:6556-6849 GCF_002379485.1 Methylophaga sp. UBA4204
CACCAGCAGTGGTGGATATGAAAATTCAACAAGCCCTAATAAACAGTATAGAATAGCGGGCTTTTCTCTCCCAGTTACAGGTTACGCTTATGAAAGCTCCTCAGGTCGGGTTTGTCAGTCTCGGTTGCCCAAAAGCACTTGTTGATAGCGAACGTATCATCACCAAATTACGTTCAGAAGGGTATGAAATTTCCGCCAATTACGATGATGCTGATTTAGTGGTGGTCAATACCTGTGGCTTTATTGATTCTGCCGTTGATGAATCACTGGAAAGTATTGGTGAAGCCATTGCG
>NZ_DFTU01000031.1:7046-7249 GCF_002379485.1 Methylophaga sp. UBA4204
GTGACCGGTTGTCTGGGCAGCCGTGACAATACCATCCGAGAAAAGCATCCACAGGTACTGGAAATTACCGGTGCTCATGCGCTTGAAGAAGTGGTAGGCGCGGTTCACAAACATCTTCCACAACCCCATGATCCGTTTATTAGTCTGGTGCCACCTGAGGGCATCAAACTAACTCCCCGACATTACGCCTATCTGAAAATTTC
>NZ_DFTU01000033.1:0-748 GCF_002379485.1 Methylophaga sp. UBA4204
ACACAGAAATCAGGACAGGCTCCAAGACAATACAGAAAACGCATTTATGCGAACATAGCGTTTTCTTTAAGTGGATACATTATGAATGCAATTGGTTTATTTGATTATTGGATCATCGCGATTGCCGCCTTATTTGTCATTGTGAATCCATTAACAACTGCTTTTATGTTTGTATCGCTGTTGCCTCGTACCTCAGAAACCACCCGTAAGGCAGTCGCCAAACGCTCCAGCCTGATTGCTACTGGCGTATTTTTTGTTTTTGCCTTACTGGGTGGTCTTATTTTCAACATATTTGGTATTACCATCGAGGCATTTCGTATTGCCGGTGGCTTGATTTTATTTGGTATTGCGATGAGCATGATTCACAAGGGACTGGATGAAGGTGAGACCAGCAGTGCATCTGATCCTGCAATAGAAGGCAAAATTGCCAAGGATATCTCGGTGATTCCGTTAGCTATCCCGTTTATGAGCGGACCGGGTGCCATTGCCACGGTGATGATTTTGACCAGTGAGGCACCGACAGCCTGGCATTTAATTTTGGTGTTTGCAGCGATTATGCTGACCACAGGATCCTGTTACCTGGCAATGGTGTATTCCCATTTTCTGGTGCGTTATCTGGGAGAAACCGGCAAAGAGATAATTACCCGAATTTTTGGCATCATTCTTTCGGTCATCGCGGTGCAATTTGTCATTAATGGCGTATTGGAAATTTATGCTGGATTATAATCAGTAAAGCCTGAGACCCACT
>NZ_DFTU01000033.1:896-2016 GCF_002379485.1 Methylophaga sp. UBA4204
CTACTTCATTGACTACCCAATGAATGCCATGCCAGTCCACATCATCGCCCACTACCGGATGGCCACCGACTCGACGGGAAATAAATTCGCTTAATGTCATACCATGTTCTGCAGAACTGATAACCAGTCCATAAGCTTTTGCGACGTCTGATAATAAGGCATCGCCGCGTAGCGTAAATGATCCAAAAAATGCCTCACGATTTTTCAGTTTTGAATGACCACTAAAGATTTGATTCAGTGCATCCAAATCTTCATTACGACTTATCACACAAATGGTGTCATTCAACTTCAGTTCAGTACTGCCTTTGGGATGCAGCATCACGTTATTACGGAATAATGCCGATATCAATGTGCCAGAAGGGAAGCGCAGTAAACGGATCTGCTGACCATCAAGCTGTTCGTTCTCAATCCGATAAACAAACATTTCATAATCATTTGTTGGCAAAATGCCCAAGGCTCCCTGATGGTTTGGTTTGATACCTATCGGCACCTCTACCCGCATCCAACGTGCCATTAGTGACAGGCTGCTGCCTTGAATCAACAGCGAAAGTAATACAACAGCAAACGCAACATTGAAATACAGCGAGGCATTTTCTACTCCCCCAATCACCGGGAAGATAGCCAATACGATAGGCACCGCTCCACGTAAACCTACCCACGAAATAAACCCCAATTCACGCCAGCGGAAGCGAAAGAAAGGTTTAATGGACAGGAATACCGCGATGGGTCGGGCGACAAAAATTAATGCCAATGCGATAACCAGTGAAGGCAGGGCGTATTGCAATAATTCACTCGGATTGACCAGTAAACCTAAAATCAGAAATAAACCAATCTGACTGAGCCAGGCCAGACCATCATGTACAGGAAGAATAAAGTTCAAATGACGGCCAGGTTGATTACCGATCATCAAACCACAGAGGTAAATGGCTAGAAAACCACTGCCACCAATGACTCCGGTTAAGCCAAACACGCTGAAACCCAGAGCCAGAGCCAACATGGCATAAAGTCCCGGCGCTAAATCCATCCAATTGAGTAATTTTGCAATTAGCCAGCCACCTCCGATACCGATAATCAGGCCAAAACCGAATTGCTGTAATAAAAATAAAGCCGTATCCCAGGC
>NZ_DFTU01000033.1:2231-19064 GCF_002379485.1 Methylophaga sp. UBA4204
CCGGTCATTAACTCGACCAGCATAATCGTAAGGAAAATTGCCATAGGATCATTGGTGCCAGATTCAATTTCCAAGGTGGCACCAACGCGTTCATTCAGGTTTATTCCTCGCCCGCTCAACATGGAAAATACCGCAGCCGCATCGGTTGAACCGATAATGGCGCCGATCAATAACCCTTCAAGCAGCTTGAGATCAAATATCCACATTGCCAGCAAGCCGATACTGCCACTGGTCAGTAAAACACCTAATGTCGCAAGGGAAAGTGCAGGTTTGAAGCCGGCACGAAAGGTTTTCAAACGGGTACGTAATCCACCATCCAGCAGAATCATTGCCAGGGCAAGATGGCCAATCAGAAAAGCCAGGGAGTAATCATCGAACTGAATCCCCAGAACACCCTCTTCACCGGCTAACATGCCCAGGGCTAAAAAGATAATCAGTAATGGCAGGCCAAACTTTGATGAAAGACGACTACCAAGAATGCTTAGGGAAATAAGCAGGCCGCCAAGTAGAAAAAGAGTATTGATAAAATCCATATTAAACCGAGGGTCTGTTTATCTTTAAAGCCGTCAATATTGAAGACGAGACTTTTTCCAACATGGCAGAAATGTTGAGATGTCGTCATCCTGCATAAGTCATTTTCAACGCAGTTGTAATAACTATAAGTTCAATTATTACATACCCATTAATTCGTTTGTCTGCTGATTCAACTGTAAGTGATATTTTTCATATTTTCATAAATAAAAAAGCAGGCATAAAAAAACCGGCATAGCCGGCTTTTTAGGGGGTGCCTATCTTTTATCGTCACCACTGCTGGAAACTTTTTTCCGACTCATAAACTGCAATAATCGCACTTTGAGTACTACATTCAGTCACAACAGTGGCGGAAATGAAAGATCAACAAGCTCTTAATCAAAAATAAACTTATACCGGTTCAAGAAAAGGGTAATCGATATAACCTTTTGCATCACCACCATAAAAACTATCTGGATCCGGTTGGTTCAGTGGTGCATTTTTGGCAAAACGTTCAGGAAGATCCGGATTAGCAATAAACAGTTTGCCAAACGAAATCAGATCAGCCTTGTTATCTTTTAGAGCTTGATTGCCTGACGCATAATCATAATTACTGTTAGTCATATAAAGACCATTCCATAATTTACGCAAAGAGCTAACATCAAAATAAGGGCCGGCAACACCGGGAGTTTCAGCGCCCATTTCAGTGACATGCAGATAACCCAGTTCAAATTTATTGAGCGCCTTTACCATGTAACTGAAAGTCGCCTCAGGATTGGAATCATATAAATCATTAAACGGCTGCAGCGGGGAGAGGCGAATCCCCACTTTTTTGGGATCCCATATTTCGCATACTGCCGCAGTGACTTCCATAATCAATCGTGCGCGATTTTCAATACTGCCACCGTATTGATCAGTGCGTTTATTACTTCCATCCCGAAGAAACTGATCCAGCAAATAGCCATTGGCAGCGTGAATTTCAACGCCATCAAAACCAGCTTCAACCGCACAGCAGGCGGCATGACGATATTGTTCAATAATCCGTGGAATGTCGCTTGTTTCTATGGCCTGGGGTGTTTCATATGGTTTCATGCCTTCATAGGTATAGACTTCACCTGCAGGTTTGATGGCAGAAGGTGCCAGCGGTTTCATACCATTTGGCAGCATGGAGCTGTGTGAAACCCGACCACAATGCCAGAGTTGCATAAAGATCAGTCCTTCTTCCCGATGCACGGCATCCGTTACTTTTCGCCAGCCAAGCACTTGCTCATCAGTATGAATACCGGGGGTATGCGGATAACCCAATGCATCATCAGCAATTTGTGAACCTTCACTGATAATCAGGCCGGCACTGGCACGCTGTCGATAATAAGTAACATTCATTTCGGTTGGCACTAAACCTTCTCCCGCTCTATTGCGGGTTAATGGGGCCATAACCATTCTATTCTTCAGTGTAACCTGCCCAAGTTTGATTGGAGATAACAAATCATTCGCCTGCAGTTGGCTCATAAATACCTCTGAAATAATTGTGAAAAGGAGTTGAAACGGCTAAACCTTTGAAACAGGCACCGCATTGTCAGCAACAAGTACTCATTAACAAGTTTAAATCTGCACCGGTGTTGGATTTAAACTGAGATAAAGGTTCTGTAAGTTAGCCGCTGTTTGGAGGCACTTAGAGTCACCCTTCAGCATAAGGCAGGAAAGATAAAATTCGACAGGTACTAACGAAAATAACGCCTGTAAACTACTGCTGTTCAGCTTTAGCTTTTTGTTTGGCTTCAAGTTGTAGCTTGATGAACTCAAGTTTTTCCGGCACTTGATCGCAGCTATCAGCTGCACTGCCGCAACGTGAGCAATTTAGCGCAAACCATGCCGCATCAATTACGTCACTGCGAATTTCTTCTTCAACTTGTTTTGCAGTGCCCACCATAGATCTGGCACGGGTTTGAATATATCCATGCTGATTTTTGCATTGCATCACATCAATTGGTTGCTTGAAGTCGTATTGTTCATGTAATTGCAAACCAACCTGATACTGATAAAGCATTTCCTGATAAACCAGTTTCAATGGATCACCTGTACCAAGCTGAGAGACCGCACCTGCGTGTGCCAGCAGCGGGGAACAGAGTAAAAGCAGTATTAATTTAAGTTTCATAATATTGTCCAGGAAAAATTCCTATATGCAGTATAGCTTAATGGAATTTTTGACTACCTGCATCGGCAAATTCCTTACTGTTAAACTAATGAAGGAATTAATATTTATAAATGTAATCTAACAACGTTAAGGTGAACGCTACGTGAACAGAGGACAATCGATAATGGCAAGTGAGTTACGTGTCATTGCACCAGAATTTGAACAAATTCATTTTGCTATTGGTATCAGTCCAGTGGGGAATGTGCTTGTTGGTGAATCTCCAAATGGTATTTGTGCCGTTTACCTGGGCAAATCGGCTAAAGAACTAATGGCCAGCCTGCAAAAACAGTATCCAACGGCAAAATGTGTTGACGGGGGCAGTGGTATTAAAAATACACTTTCAAAAGTGATTGAGATTATTCATAACCCACAAAAAAACACGGATTTTAATCTGGATCTGCGAGGCACGACTTTTCAACAACAAGTCTGGCAAGCCTTAAGGGAAATTCCGGTGGGGTCAACAGTGTGCTACAGCGATATTGCTGAAAAACTGCATAAACCCGGGGCTGTAAGAGCCATCGCCAGTGCCTGTGGAGCCAATAATATTGCGGTTATCATCCCGTGTCACCGAGTGATTCGCAAAGATGGTGCAATTTCCGGATATCGTTGGGGAGTCGAGAGTAAACAAGCGCTGTTACGCCGTGAGCGATTGATGTTGGCCTAGGGCTTGTTTATCTTTCATCTCCGCCTCTGTTGTGAGCTGAAAAAGCGTCAATCAAGGCACGAGGAGCGCCTTTTAGTTGTTCTAAATAAGCGACGAGCAACGCAGAGTGGCGCTTTTTCAGTCACAACCCGAAGGGCTGGGACTATTTTTGCGGCCGCCTTCGTTGTCAATCACTTATGTAGGAAGACTACACTGCGTGCTTTCCGCCTTGTCGGACACAAAAATAGTCGCCAGCAGTGGTGGATATGAAAGATCAACAAGGCCTAATGCATACAGCAGATTTATTTGCTGAGAGTGTCTTTAAAGACTGTGATGAGATCTTGCCGGATGTCTTCCTTCTGAAAGGTTTTGCCCTTCAACAAGCCCCACAGTTAATAACTGCCATTGGTCAGATTAATGCCCAATCAACTTTTCGTAAAATGCAGACACCTGGCGGATTTTATATGTCTGCAGCAATTACTAATTGCGGTGATGTGGGGTGGCACACCGATCGACAAGGTTACCGATATACCGCAATCGATCCACTGACAAATTTGCCATGGCCTGAAATGCCGCAATGTTTTCGTGAGCTTGCTGAAACCGCGGCTCAGATTTGTGGCTTTTCTGACTTTAATCCTGATGTTTGTTTAATGAACCAATATGAAGTCGGTGCCAAGATGGGGCTGCATCAGGATAAGGATGAGCGGGATTTTTCTCAGCCAATAGTTTCAGTCTCACTTGGGTTGCCCATTATTTTTCAGTTTGGTGGTGCCAGCAGAAATGATCCAAAGCAACGTGTTCCACTTGAACATGGCGATGTCATCGTCTGGGGCAGGGCAGCGCGTCGTTATTATCACGGTGTATTAACATTAAAACCTGGCCAGCATCCACTGACCGGGCCTTATCGATTTAACCTGACGTTTCGCAAGGCAAGCTAACTTCACTTAAGCCAACTTTACGCACCAGCTCCATTGTCCGCATGCTATAACCCCATTCATTGTCGTACCAGGCATAAATTTTCACCTGGGTCTCATTAGTGACCATGGTCGATAGTGCATCAATAATGCTGGAACGCGGATCGCCACGATAATCACTGGAAACCAGCGGTTTTTCCTCATAGCCCAAAATACCACTTAACTCATTTTCTGCTGCAGCTTTTAATAGTGCATTGACTTCTTCAACCGAGGTTGCACGTTCAACTTCAAACACACAATCCGTTAATGAAGCATTGGCTAATGGCACACGTACAGCATGTCCATTGAGTCGCCCTTTGAGTTCGGGAAAAATTTCAGTAATGGCTGTAGCACTTCCGGTGGTGGTCGGAATCAAGTTAGTGCCGGACATCCGAGCACGGCGTAAATCTTTGTGGGGAGTATCCATAATTGACTGAGTATTGGTCAGATCATGGATGGTAGTGATCATGCCATGCTTGATAGCCAGTTTTTCATGAATGACTTTGACGACTGGTGCCAGGCAGTTGGTAGTGCAGGATGCGGCCGTTACTATAGGATGTTTATTGGCATCATACAGATCATCATTCACACCCATTACGACATTTAAAATACCGGGTTGTTTGATTGGAGCTGTAACGACCACACGTTTTACACCCTGATCCATATAGCTTTGCAGCAAACCAGTGTCGCGCATTTTACCGGAAGCCTCTATGACAACATCACAAGCTGACCAGTCAGTATCATCAATAGCTTTATTGGTGGTTACAGCAAGCGTTTTATGGCCAACAAAAATAGTATTGCCATTGGCTTCTGCCTGATGATCCCAGCGGCCATGTACCGAATCAAAATTTAACAAATGGGCGTGGGTTTCAGCATCACCCGCAGGATCATTAATCTGCACAAACTCAATATCTTCCCAGTCCCATGCGGCACGTAAACATAATCGACCGATACGGCCGAAACCATTAATACCTACTTTAATTGTCATGATAAATTCTCTTTTTTGGGAAACCAGTTTCTGGTGCGATTGGCGAAATAGACTAACGTCAGCATGACCGGCACTTCGACCAGAACTCCCACCACAGTTGCAAGAGCAGCGCCGGAGTGAAGCCCGAATAATGAAATAGCAACGGCAACAGCCATTTCAAAGAAGTTGGAGGTACCGATAAGGCATGCCGGTGCAGCAACATCATGCTGGAGGCGCAGTTTTATCGCTGCGAAATAAGCCAGCGCAAAAATCCCATAGGTTTGAATCAACAGTGGAATTGCTATCAGTAAAATAATGAAAGGTTGTTGCAGAATGGTTTCAGCCTGAAAGCCAAACAAAAGCAGTACAGTGGCCAGTAATCCCAGAATTGACCAGGGTTTGATGTGATTTAAAAATCGGGTTAACTCAGGCAAACCTTTGTTTTTAATAATATGTTGTCGAGTAAAAAAGCCGGCTAATAAGGGTAACAATACATATAAAACGACTGAAATCAGCAAGGTTTCCCAAGGTACGGTCAAATCCGTAATGCCAAGTAAAAATGCGGCAATCGGTGCAAACGCAAAAATCATAATTATGTCATTGAGAGACACTTGTACCAGCGTGTAATTAGCATCACCTTTGACCAATTGACTCCAGATAAACACCATTGCCGTGCAGGGAGCTACACCGAGTAAAATCATGCCAGCTATATATTCATCAGCCGATTGGGGATCGACCCATCCGGCAAACAGGACCTTAAAAAACAGCCAGCCCAGGGCAGCCATAGTGAAGGGTTTGATCAGCCAGTTGATGACTAAAGTCAGCCAGATTCCCTGAGGCCGTTTGCCAATATCTTTAATTGCCGTGAAATCCACCTGCACCATCATTGGATAAATCATTAACCAGATAAATATCGCGATCAGCAGATTGACATGAGCATATTCCAGGCTGGCAACCAGATTGAACAGGCTGGGAAACAGATTTCCCAAGAACAAACCCGCCAGAATACTCAGTCCGACCCAAACCGATAAATAGCGTTCAAATATGCCCATCAGTATGTAGCTCCTATGCGTTTAATGTCGGCACTGAGTTCAGAGGCAGATAATTCATCTGGCATTAATTGCAGTAATGCGCTGATACGAGCGTCGAGCAAACTGATTAATTCATCGAAAGTCTGATTTCGCTCAAGTGGATCCGCTACTTTGGAAGCATCGGTCAATCCCCAATGTCCTTTCACGGCCTTACCAAACCAGACCGGGCAGCTTTCACCTGCGGCCTGATCGCAAACAGTGATTACAACATCCGGTTGATAATCTTTTAAATCATCCCAGGATTTGCTGGATAAACCCTCAACGCTGTAACCATGTTCCTGCAATTTGGTCAGTGTTTCAGGGAAAACATTACCCGCAGGGTTGCTGCCCGCACTGGCCACAATAAACCTGGTATCCGCTAAGTGTCGGAAGATGGCCTCAGCAAGAATGCTTCGACATGCATTGTGTGTGCAAAGAAATAAAAATTTGAAAGGTTTGGCTGTCATAACATATGTTTATCCATATATATTTAATGAAAATTTTTAGCAGCAATTACCCAGGCGTTGTAACTTGGTTAAATCTTCTTTGAAGAAGTCAGGTTTACTCTGATAAGCAGCATTGATGGACTGTTGTGACCAAGCGGGGAGTTCCGGATTAAGTCGATAATAAACCCACTGTCCCTGACGTCTATCCTGTAATAGTCCATGTTGTCTGAGAAGCGCCAGATGACGTGAAATTTTCGGCTGGCTTATTTTCATAGCGGACATCAGCTCACATACGCAAAGTTCGCCCTGATCAACAATCAGCAACACCATACGCAGACGTGTTTCATCTGCCAGACATTTGTGAAAACTCAGTAAATCCACAGCTAAATCATATTTGAATATTCATATATGCAGTAAATCATATATTAAACTACCATTAAGTCAATCCACCAACTGCCAGCTATCCTCTCCAATTTGAAAAATATCACCCGCGACCATTTGTCTGCGTTTACGGGTTTCAACTTCACCATTCACTTTTACGTGTCCCTCAGCAACGATATTTTTTGCTTCGGCACCACTGTCAGCAATACCTTCAAATTTAAGGATCTTGAAAAGTTCGACCGGACTTTTGGTGATATGAACGGGTATTATTTCGTTAGACATGGAAGTTTCCTGTTATTTTGTAAAAATAATCGTTAGGTCACGTTTTAACAATGTGACTCACTCTACAATCAACACACTTAAAAATGGCTCAATGAAAGGAAACATGGCCATGAAATATTCAGGGTCTATTGATTTTTCAGAGCCACCACTGCTGGAGGCTCTTTTTTTGTCCAACAAGGCGGAAATGATGCGATGTAGTGATCTACATAAGTCATTTCCAACGCCGTGGGGCAAAAAAATAGTCCCAGCCCTTTGGGTTGTGACTGAAAATGCACCACTCTACGTTACTCGTCATTTATTTAGAACTACTAAACTGCATTCCTCGCGCCTTGATTGGTGCATTTTCAGTCACAACAGAGGCGGCTATGAAATATCAACAGACCCTTGTTAAATTGATACAATTTTCAATTGTGCTGTTGATGTTATACCCACTTTATTATGTGTGGGAAACCGATAAGATCAAATCTGCTTGTGAACAAATAAACCCCGGTATGAGCTATAGCAATACGTTAGTTTTATTGAAAAGCTTTGGGCTGGATTTTAGCCAGATGAATGGTGATTATGCCCAGGGTGAAAAATGGCAGGGCCTGGTTGAATCTCACGCATCTTTTGCCGGATATGCTTGTGAAATAAGAGGTTTTGGCGATCAGATTGCAAAAGTGAGAATAGTTAAAGGTAAACAAATTGCTCCCTGAAAAAAGCTATTTTCAGGGAGCAATAAAAGAGGTTAACCTGCTGCGTAGTTAATCAGGATACCTGCAGCTACTGCAGAACCAATAACCCCGGCCACATTCGGGCCCATCGCATGCATTAACAGGAAGTTATGTTTATCAGCTTCCAGACCTAACTTGTTAGAAACCCTGGCCGCCATGGGGACTGCTGATACACCAGCAGAACCGATTAACGGGTTGATGGGCTCTTTGGTTATTTTGTTGAGTATTTTGGCCATGATGACCCCGGAGGCCGTACCGATAGAAAAGGCCAACATACCAAGCAAAAGAATGCCTAATGTCATTTGATTCAAAAAGCTTTCTGCACTTAATTTGGAACCAACCGCAAGGCCAAGGAAAATCGTCACAGTGTTGATCAGTGAGTTCTGAGTAGTATTACTCAGACGATCTACTACCGCACATTCTTTCATCAGATTACCGAAACAGAACATACCCAATAATGGCGCTGCATCAGGCAAGAAGAGAGCGACCAGAATCAATATGACCAAAGGGAAAACAATTTTTTCCCGTTGTGATACATGACGCTGCTGATGCATACGTATTTTACGATCTTTTTCATTAGTCAGCGCACGCATAATCGGTGGCTGAATCAATGGTACCAATGCCATGTAAGAATAAGAGGCAACAGCGATAGCACCCAGCAAGTCCGGTGCAAGCTTACTGGCAACATAAATCGATGTAGGCCCATCAGCGCCGCCGATAATACCAATGGCAGCAGCATCAGCCAGACTAAAGTCAAATATACCGAAGGTAGAGAGTAAAACCGCCCCCATTAACGTTGCAAAAATACCAAACTGGGCTGCAGCCCCTAGAAAAAGGGTTTTAGGATTGGCGAGCAGGGGACCAAAATCGGTCATTGCACCGACACCCATAAAAATGATGAGCGGGAAGGCGCCACTTTCAATACCAACCACATAAAACAGGTGCAAAATACCACCGGCCTCAGCTAACCCGGCTCCCGGAATATTGGCAAGCACGCCACCAAAGCCGATTGGAACCAGTAGTAAAGGCTCAAAGTTTTTCTTGATCGCCAGATATAACAACAACATGCCGATCAGGATCATGATGCCCTGGCCAGGTTGCATTTGATAGAAGCCAGTGGCCTCCCAAAGATGTAATAACTTATCCATTAGAGTTGCCCTTAAGCGATAGAAACGAGAGTGTCACCAACTTTGACGGTGTCACCTGGTTTAACATTGATTGAAGTCACCGTACCATCGTGTTCGGCTACTATCTGTGTTTCCATTTTCATCGCTTCAAGGATAAGCAATACATCGCCTTCATTAACCGACTGGCCTTGAGAAACCATGATTTTCCAGATATTGCCAGACAAAGGTGCTTTTACAGCAACGCCTTCATTTGTGCTTGGCTGCGCAGCAGGCTGAGGCGCCTGTGAGCTGTCAATCTGACTAATATCACCACCTTCATTCACTTCAACGACATATTGCTGACCATTGACCGTGATGGTGTAAGTTTCAGGCGCACCTGCCGATTTGGCTGGAGTGGAGGATTCGTGAGTGGATTCCGCGGTTGGCAACGGTTCAAATGCATCTGGATTGCCACGGTTTTTAAGAAATTTGATTGCTGTTTGATTAAATAACGCAAAGGTTAAAACATCATCAATCTGTCTTTCACCTTCTTCGAGTTTAAAGTCCTCTGTTTCGGCAAGTGAAATTAATTCACTGGTCAGCTTTTCCATTTCGTCTTCAAGCAAATCGGCGGGACGACAGGTAATCGCTTCTTCATCATTAAGCACACGCTTTTGCAGCTCAGAATTAAATGGTGCTGGAGCAGAGCCATACTCCCCGCGTAAAACACCCTGTGTTTCTTCGGTGATGGATTTATAACGTTCACCGGTTAATACATTAATAACTGCCTGGGTGCCGACAATTTGTGAAGTAGGCGTTACCAACGGGATGAATCCGAGATCCTCACGCACACGAGGAATTTCATGTAACACTTCATCCATCCGGTCCAGCGCATTTTGTTCGCGCAGCTGGCCTTCCATATTGGTCAACATGCCACCAGGAACCTGGGCTACCAGGATGCGTGAATCGACCCCGCGTAAACTTCCCTCAAACTTGGCATATTTTTTACGAACTTCGCGGAAGTAAGCAGCGATTTCTTCAAGCAATTCGATATTCAGACCGGTATCACTGGCTGTATCTTCGAATATGGCCACAACCGATTCAGTCGCCGAATGGCCATAGGTCATCGACATTGATGAAATAGCGGTATCGACATTATCAATACCAGCTTCCACACATTTCATGATGGTCGCTGTCGACAGGCCAGTCGTCGCGTGAGACTGCATATGTATAGGGATATCAATGGTTTGCTTAAGGCTTTTAACAAGTTCATAAGCTTTGTAAGGCTTAAGCAAACCAGCCATATCTTTAATACATAATGAATGGGCACCCATATCTTCAATGCGTTTGGCCATATCCAACCACATTTGCAAATCATGCACCGGGCTGATGGTGTAGGCCATGGTGCCTTGTGCGTGCTTTTCATTTTCCAGAACAGCTTTGATAGCAACTTCAAGGTTTCTGGGATCATTCATTGCGTCGAATACGCGGAACACATCTACGCCATTAATGCTGGCTCTTTCCACAAATTTACGCACCACATCATCAGCATAATGACGATAACCCAACAAATTTTGTCCGCGAAGTAACATTTGTTGTGGGGTATTGGGCATGGCTGCCTTAAGACTGCGGATGCGGTGCCAGGGATCTTCACCAAGATAGCGGATACAGGCATCAAAAGTTGCGCCACCCCATGTTTCAACTGACCAGTAACCTACCTGATCCAGTTTGTCGGCAATTGGCAGCATGTCATCTAAACGGAGTCGAGTAGCGAAAAGTGATTGATGGGCATCACGCAGAACGACATCGGTGATGCCAAGCTTTTTATTTGCTTCGGTCATATTATGGCCTTTGATTAAACTACTAATTCGTGGAGCGACTTGGCGTCACTTGTTTTTACGGTATTTGTGAACTGCACTGGATAAAACTGTCAGTAATGTTGAATCTTGAGAAGATTGGGATTGCTGTTTGGACTGCCCTGACTGATTCCGACCTAATACAGCAGTAGGGGCAGGAATGCCTTCAGCAGGAAGGGCGCCGACACTTTTCTCATAACGTGTGATTATCCACGACATTAATGTCGTCACCAGTACTAATACGGTCAAAAACACAAATACAAAACCCATGCCGGTTACCATGAGCGTTAATCCTTCTGACATAAGGGTGGATTTTTCCATCTGTTTGCCTCTGATTATTTGGGATAGTTAAAAGCCTGCAGCGTTTTCAACTGTAAACAGCCGCAAAGTATAGCATTGTTGATTTAAGTCAGATATTTCCTTTATGCCAAATGCAGCTTATAAGCTTCAATAACAACGATGTAGCTATGTTAATTGTGACGATTGATTTAATGACCGGAGCGGCAAAATCTACTCAAACAATGTAGTTAAAGCCAAAATGAAAGAGAAAACCTAAACGTCCTGTTTCAGGAGTTAACCGATAACTTTGTAAAACAAAAAGCTGTTGCCACTAGCGGAACAGACACATCACGGCTTTGCTGGAGTGTCTTTGAAAAGAATTTCTCTGGCTGCATTTATAATGTTGCAAAAGTGCAACTGCTATCATGAAGATAGCAAAAATGAACTGGTGAAAACATTACCAGTCATAGCAACACTTGTTTTAACTGAAAAGAATGAACACCGACGCATTTGAATTAAGAGGCCTGGATGACACCTGGAAAAGATGATTTTTGGTTCCTGCCGTTGGGGGGCTGTGGCGAAATAGGCATGAACCTGAATGTGTATGGACATAACGGGCGTTGGTTGATTGTGGATTGTGGTGTGACATTTCAAGCTGAAGTAGATGAGTTCGGTGACCCACTTAATAGTCAGAACCCGCCAATCCAGATGGCTGACCCGCAATTTCTGATCGACCGTCGTCAACAGCTGGATGGTCTGATTATTACCCATGCTCATGAAGATCATATTGGTGCAGTGCCTTATCTTTGGGAATACTTTCGGTGCCCTGTTTATACAACAGCATTTACCGCTGAAATGTTACGACGAAAGCTGGTTGAACGTGGTATCGCAGATAAAGTGCCGGTCATTGTGGTTGAAGCAGATGCCAAACGACAGATCGGCGTATTTCATGTGGAGTGGTTAAAACTTACTCATTCCATCCCCGAACCTTATGCATTGCTTATCTCTACAGCAGCAGGAAAAGTATTCCATACCGCGGATTGGAAGCTTGATAAAGCTCCGGTGGTGGGTCCGGCATATGATGCAGGTACCTTTCAAAAATTAGCTGAATATCAGGTTGATGCGATGGTCTGTGATTCGACCAACGCCAATGTGCAGGGGTGGTCGGAATCAGAAGCGAATTTATACCAAGGTTTGAAATTCCATGTTGAACAGGCCAAAGGCAGAGTCGTGGTCGCCTGTTTCGGCAGTAATATCGCCCGGTTACACACTCTGGCAAGAATTGCTGACGAAACCGGGCGCCATTTGGGCCTGCTTGGCCGCTCATTAATCAACACCGTGTCAGCTGCCAAAAATGTTGGTTTATGGAACAGTGTGAAAACGTCAGTAGATTCAGCGCATTTAGGGTTTTTACCTGCACATACGGTTTTATTGGTGGCGACTGGTAGTCAGGGAGAACCACGAACAGCGCTAAATCGACTGAGTCTGAACAGTTTTCGGGATATGCAATTATCACCTGGCGATACCGTTATTTTTAGTTCAAAAGTCATCCCGGGAAATGAACTGGCGATTGCCACTTTGATAGAACGGCTTAAAGTCATGCAGGTTGATGTTATTGATATTGATAATAGCGCGCTGCCCATTCATGCCTCGGGACATCCTGCTAGCGAAGAACTTAAAACCATGTACCAATGGGTACAGCCACAATGTGCGATCCCGGTTCATGGCGAGTTAATGCACATGAAAGCCAATGCCAAAATTGCCAAAGCCAGTGGGGTCAGACAACAGCTTTTGGGACAAAATGGTGATTTGTTTTACATCGCACCGGTTAACGGCATTCGTCGTGGCGCGGTTAAAACAGGACGATGGGGCTTGTTTGATCGAAAGTCTTTAAAAAAGCTTTAAAAGCGTACTAATGGTTTATCTTTATGATCCGCATGAGTAAAAGCTTTTAAAGAACAGCCTGATTCAAGCCTTGGCATCAAACGAAGGGCCCCTGCGCTCTGAGGAAACCCGTCTTTCTATTCGCGTTTTCTGTTTACGTTTGCGACGTTCACGACGCTGCCTTCGCTCTTCATGAATTGTTTGCTGGGTTTTTTCCGCAGAGGCTTGTCCAGGGTTAACCGGTTGCGTGCTGTAGGTAATTAAAAAGTTGTTATGATAAATTCGTGATATATCCATCATGTTGACCTAAGGTTACACGAGTCATTCAGTTATAACGGTCGGAATTTATATATCTTTAGCTTTTTCATCATGTTAATACGATTTCCCCTTAAATTTAAAGTGAACATTAAATGAAAAATTCGTTGAAAATCGGCTTGGCACTTGGCAGTGGGGCAGCAAGAGGATGGACACATATTGGTGTGATAAATGCTCTCGAAAAGGCGGGAATCAAGCCCGATGTAGTGGTCGGTACTTCTATAGGTGCATTAGTTGGTGCGGCATATCTCAGTAATAAATTGCCCGATCTGCAACAACGACTTTTAAAATTGACCAAACTCGAAACGGCGCGATTTTTTAATATCGGTTTTCCATTTAATGGGGTCGTTAATAAAGATAAGTTGCATCAATTCCTAAGACAGTATGTGGCTGAAGAAGCCACATTAATTGAAGATCTTCCGACGCGCTATGCTAGTGTCGCGACCCATCTTCATACCGGTCAGGAAGTCTGGAATACCGAGGGGAAATTGCTTGAAGCCGTCTGGTCTTCTATTTCTTTGCCAGGTTTATTTCCAGCCATTAAGCATCATGGGCGATGGTTGATAGATGGCGGATTAGTTAATCCTGTACCAGTATCGGTTTGTCGCGCATTGGGGGCTGATATTGTGATTGCAGTCAACCTGAATGGCGATATTTTGGGAAAACATCTGCATCAGAATCCTCCGGTTCCCCAGAATGATCAAAGCAGCAGTCTGCTGGGAAACCGGATTAGTGATTTCATCACCAATTACACTGGCAATCTTTTTGGTGAAGAGAAAACGCCCAAAGAAGATGTACCGGATATGTTCGCGGCAATTGCTGCGTCGGTAAATATCACTCAGGATCGTATCACCCGTAGTCGTATGGCGGGTGACCCACCAGATGTGTTGTTACAACCACGTTTATCACATATCGGTTTGCTGGAATTTTACCGTGCAGCTGAAGCAATACAGGCGGGCACACAAAGTGTTGAAAAAAATCTGGCTGAAATCAAGTTCTGTCTGGGAGAGGGTGATTAAGGACTGGTGATGTTTAACATAACCGTCTGCAATACTGACGCTGGAAGATCAACAGATTCTAGTGAATTCAGTCATAACAATTTTAGCTACGACAAGAACCAACCCGGATTTGCAACTGTCAAGTCGTGAAGCTAAATTTTTAGTAGAAATCTACTGACAGCAGCTCTACAAACTGTCAGGCTGAACTAAAGTCATAAAAAATAACAAACATCTACAGAGAAATAGGCAAATAAAGCATGAAAAATGGAAATGCGGGTATCAGTAAACTCTGGTTTTGGCTTGGATTAAGTTTATTCGTGGTGATGTTCCTGCTACTTATGGTTCAGATAGACAGGCAGTGGACCAAGATGGATGAAATGACCCGTATTATGGAAGAGCAGGCCAAGGATATCCGCTCGACGCGTGGTTTATTACGTAATCTTGAAAAAACGATTCGTACGGCCGATTTCAGTAGTGCTGCCAACACCTCCTTTTCAGACCAATCAGTCACCAAAGAGACAGATGCTTTTGAACGTGCCCGCCGAGCGACTGAACACGAAGAGTATGCCCAGGGAGATTGGTTGATGATGGCGTTTGGCAGCAATATCCGCACCTTAACCCCCCTGGTTTCTGCTGACGCATACTCCGCCGAAGTTCAACAATATGTGCTGGAATCATTACTGGTCAGAAACCCCGAAACACTGGAATGGAATGGATTGCTGGCAGAAGACTGGTCAACTTCTGCTGATGGTTTGACGATTACCTTTGCACTACGTCGTGATATTTCGTTTTCAGATGGTGAACCATTAACCGCTAAAGACGTAGAATTTACTTTTAATTTCATTATGAATGAGGCAATAGCCGCACCCCGCAGTCGTGCATATCTTTCGCGCATAGAGCGGGTGACTGCCTTGGATGATTACCATGTGGAATTTGTCTTCAAGGAACCCTACTTTAATAGCTTACAACTGGCCGGCAGTCTGGAAATTTTACCGGAACATTTTTATGGACGCTTTCTTGATGATCCCCAGACGTTTAATGAAAGCCGGGGCTTATTGCTCGGCTCAGGTCCATTCCGTTTAGCCAATCCTGAAGGATGGTCTCCCGATGCAGGTGTCGTTGAACTGGTACGTAACCCTCGCTATTGGGGACCGGTCAGTGCTTCTTTTGATCGCATTGTCTGGCGAATTATCGAAAATGACAGTGCTCGTTTAACCACTTTCCGTAATGGGGATATTGATGTCTACAGTGCTCGTCCACGTGAATATCAAACGTTACTGGATGACAAAGACATCATCGAACGCAGTCAGAATTTTGAATATATGAGTCCTACCGCAGGTTACAGTTTTATTGCCTGGAATCAGGAACGTGGCGGTGAAAAGACTATATTTGCCGATAAACGGGTGCGGATCGCAATGTCCATGCTCACCGATGTCGATAGAGTATTAGAAGAAATTTTCCTGGGATATGGACAACCTGCAGCCAGCCCCTTTATGCCGGGCTCGGCTCAGCATGATAAGGCTAATGAGGCAATTGGCTATAATATTGAAAAAGCGCGTGAATTATTATTGGAAGCCGGTTTTCAGGACAGCAATAATGATGGTGTATTGGAAACCCCGGATGGTGACAATTTTGAGTTTTCGCTGACTTACGTTCAGGACAGTGATGATACTCGCCGCATGGTGCTGTTTCTGAGAGATTTATATGCTCGTTCAGGCATTATCATGAAACCAAATCCCACTGAATGGTCGGTAATGGTAGAAAATATCCAACAGAAAAACTTCGATGCCATCACCTTGGCCTGGACATCAGGTATCGAAATCGACATCTATCAGATGTTTCATTCCAGCCAAACCGTTGAAGGTGGCGATAATTTTATCAATTACCGAAATCCTGAGCTGGATGCCATCATTGATGCAGCTCGTGGGGAAGTAAATGAAGAAAAGCGCATGAATTTATGGCATCAGGCAGAGAAAATTCTGGTGCAGGATCAGCCTTATACTTTCCTCTTCCGTCGCAATACCATGGCCTTTATTGACCGGCGCATTCATAACCTGGAAAAAACTGCATTGGGACTTAACCTGATGACTGTCCCGGTCGAGATATATGTCCCGGCCGAACTGCAGCATAGTCGCTAGGCGTTAGACAGACATGCTGAATTATTTGCTGCGACGCATCTTACTGATGATTCCGACGCTGCTCGGAATCACTATTGTAGTGTTTACTGTTATGGCTG
>NZ_DFTU01000033.1:19165-32196 GCF_002379485.1 Methylophaga sp. UBA4204
CAGTCGCTGGTTGATGGCATGGAACTGGAACCGCAAAGCCGTCAGGCCCTGGAAGACTATTACAACAAATTGTATGGTCTGGACCAGCCCGCCCCGGTGCAATATGTCCGTTGGTTAAATAATATTTCACCGATTGGTTTTGAAAGATTAGCTGATGGTAGCTTTGGTGAGTTTTCATTGTGGAAAGGTCCTGATCTCGGCACCAGCTTTCGTTATGGCAGACCAGTCACCGATATGATTGCTGAACGACTACCAATCACCTTGTTACTCAATCTGATTTCAATACCACTGATTTATGCTCTGGCAATCGGTATCGGCGTACAAGCCGCTCGCCAACGGGGAGGACGATTCGATGTCACCTCCAATATTTTCCTGCTCGGCTTATGGTCAGTACCGAGTATGCTGGCTGGTGTTTTGTTTATCGGCTTTTTTGCTTCAGAGCAATATTGGCGCTGGTTCCCAACCGGGGGTTTGATGCGCCGCGAAACGGCGGATCAAACATTCCTTCCATTATTTAGCAGCTTTGGCGATGTGTTTATTACCGTGTTGTGTGTGGCATTGATAACGGTTGCTTTGATCAGTGCTGCAGTAAGTTTTTCATTAAAAAAGCGGCAGTATGCCGGGGTCATTGTGGGGGCTCTGCTAGGGTATGCAATGGCGTTTAACCTGCATGGTCAAGCTTTTGGGGTGTTGCATCTATTTTTGATTCCATCCATGGCTTTATTGTTCAGGTTACTGGCTGGGCTGAATAATATTGCATTGAGAATTATCGTAGCCGGAACCTTTGGAATAGGACTCGGATTAGCCATATCGCGATTACTCGGAGTGGACATTCTGCAAGGCGGCTATCTACTGGATCGGTTATGGCATCTGGTATTGCCTGTTATCGCACTTTCATATGGTGGTCTGGCCTTTCTTGCCAAGTTGACGCGTTCATCTTTATTGGAAAACCTAGCCGCTGATTATGCCCGCACGGCAAGAGCGAAGGGAGTGGATGAAGAAACAGTATTATGGCGTCATGTCTTTAGAAACTCACTTTTGCCACTGATTACAGTATCGGCCACTTTATTGCCCAGTTTGTTAGCGGGGTCAGTCATAGTGGAAAGCATTTTCAGTATCGATGGGATGGGCAAATTGGCAGTTGAAGCGGTGCAGACCCGTGATCGTGAGCTGGTGTTATCGGTCACATTGATTTCCGGTCTGCTGACATTAGTCGGCTATTTACTGGCTGATATTGCCTACGCAATTGTTGATCCGAGGGTCAGTTATGACTGAGCAAGTCGTCGATATTCCAGTCAAGCAACCGTCTAAATCCTGGACCCAACAGGTGGTTTCTTCACTGTTAAAACGCACCAGCGCCAAAATCGGTTTGGCCTGGATTGGGCTTTTAGTGTTAATCGCCACCTTTTCACCCTTTCTGGCAAGCAGTCACCCGCTTTACATAGTTGTGGACGGACAGGCTTCCAGCCCATTACTGCAACATATGGAACCACTGGACTGGGTCTGGTTGAGTGGTTTTTTCATAACCCTGGTGATTTCCGCCTTATCAATTGTTGCCTGGAAAAAGATTTTGTTGTGGGTTGCCAGCATTGCTGTGGTGTCATTTATTGCTTACTCGAGCGTAACACCGCCGGTACTGGTGGTATATGAGCATTACCGCGAAATGGAAGCTGCCGGTAAAGTCGACAATATCATTCGGGCACCGATTCCATATTCCGCTAAGGATTATCTGCGTGATTATGCCGACACCGGGATTGAGTCACCCTTATCAGTAAACGAACGTACCCATTGGATGGGTACTGACGAAAATGGGGCAGATGTAGCATCCCGAATGATCCATGCATCCCGTATTGCCTTGGGAATTGGTTTTATAGCTACCGGAATTGCCTTGGTTATCGGAACCATTATTGGTGGTCTGATGGGCTATTTTTCAGGCATTGTCGATATTATTGGCATGCGGCTGGTGGAAATTTTTGAAGCTATTCCAACCCTCTTTTTGTTGTTGTCATTCGTGGCGTTTTTTGGCCGTTCCATTTACATGATGATGGTGATTATTGGGATAACGGCCTGGTCGGGCTATGCACGTTATGTACGTGCCGAATTTCTCAAGCTTCGGCAGCAGGATTTTGTTCAAGCGGCCATCGCCAGTGGTTTACCGCTACGATCCATTTTATTTCGTCATATGTTGCCCAACGGGCTGGCTCCATTGCTGGTCGCGACCAGCTTTGGTGTTGCCTCTGCAATTCTGGCTGAAGCGACGCTAAGCTTTCTTGGTCTGGGTTTAGTCGATGATCCTTCATGGGGACAGTTGCTTAATCAGGCCGTGCAATCCTCGACCTTTAACTGGTGGTTAGCGGTTTTCCCGGGTGGTGCAATTTTTATGACGGTATTCGCCTATAACCTGTTGGGTGAATCATTGCGTGACGCCGTTGATCCCCATACCAATCGGGGGATGCAGTCATGACGTTACTGGAAGTTGAAAACCTGGTAACAGAGCTGGGTGAGGGCGATAACTGGTTACGGGCGGTTGATAATATCAGTCTGGCGGTTGAACCCGGCCAAACCTACTGTCTGGTCGGTGAATCCGGTAGCGGTAAATCTGTGACAGCGTTATCGATCATGGGATTATTACCGCATGGTCATTACCGGCATCCTGACGGCCATATTAGGTTAACGGATCCTCAGGGACAATTACCTGAAATAGCCTTACTCAATGCGGATGACGAAACGCTGCGATCAGTCCGTGGCAGTCGTATCGCGATGATATTTCAAGAGCCAATGACCTCACTTAATCCCGTGCAGACGATTGGCGAACAACTGGAAGAGGTATTGCTGATACACCGTCCCGAACTGGACGAAGAGGCACGTAAACAGAAAATTCTGGCAGCACTGGCAGAAGTCAGGATTCCGGACCCCGAAGGTCGGATTCGGGAGTATCCCCATCGGTTATCCGGTGGTCAACGCCAGCGGGTGATGATCGTGATGGCGCTGATTTGTGAACCGGCATTATTAATTGCGGATGAGCCGACCACTGCCCTTGATGTAACGGTCCAGGCTGAGATTCTCAAGCTGATGCGTGATTTACAGACCAAATATGGAATGGGCATGTTGTTTATTACCCATGATTTTGGCGTGGTTGCACAAATTGCTGATGTGGTCGGGGTGATGCGTAAAGGCAAACTGGTGGAAAGTGGTAAAACGGCAGATGTCTTACGTAATCCACAACATGAATATACCCAGAGCCTGATAGCCGCATTACCGGAACGGCTGATCAGACCAGACAGGCCGGTGAAACCAGAAAAAGTCTTATTGGAAGTCAAAGACGTCTCCGTATATTTTCCAGTGCGTCGCGGCTTAATGCGTCGGGTAGTCGATCATTTTCGTGCCGTTGAAAACGTTTCGCTGCAGGTCAATGCAGGAGAGGTTGTTGCTCTGGTAGGTGAGTCTGGTTGCGGTAAAACAACATTAGGGCGAGCCTTGTTACGTCTGCAGGAAGTGACATCCGGCAGTATATTTCTTGAAGGCCAGGATATCACCCAGGTATCTGCTAAAGCGATGCGGCCACTGCGAAGACGGATGCAGGTAGTGTTTCAGGATCCGGGGTCAAGTTTAAATCCACGTCTGCCGATTCATACCACGTTAATCGAACCGATGCGGGTTCATGGTATTGGCAGTAGCGATGCTGAACGCACCCAAATCGCAGCGCGGTTCTTGGACAGGGTTGAGATGCCAACCGATAGTCTATGGCGCTATCCACATGAGTTTTCCGGTGGTCAACGTCAACGTCTTGCCATTGCCAGAGCTTTAGTGTTGGAACCACGCTTTATATTGTGTGATGAAATAACATCAGCTCTTGACGTTTCCGTGCAGGCCGGTATTTTGCGGTTGTTAAGACAGCTGGTCGATGAAGAGGGTATTGGCATGTTGTTTATCACGCACAATATGGGCGTTGTGGATTATCTGGCCGATCGCATGGTGGTCATGCATAGAGCACAATTAGTAGAATCCGGTAATACCCAGGAAATCATGAAATCGCCACAGAATGAGCATACCAAAAACCTGCTGGATGCCGTGCCACGGTTAGATGACAACTATCTGGCTTCTGCCATTTAAAGCTGACAGATAATTAATTTAACGTTATATCAACTTTTTGTGGCCCCTAAGGTCTGCATAGATAACAAGCCCTAGGGTTTAACTTACTTCTAGCCAAAGGATTTTATGATGCGTTATGTCTTACTATTAATATCAAGTTTAATGCTTTCTTTCTCGGCTCAGGCAGCAGAGTCCTGTCCTGAATTTCTGGATTATGAATTGCCCAAACTGCATTCTAACGAAACAGTCAACCTCTGTAAAGTGGCCAATGGCAAGCCATTACTCATCGTTAATACCGCCAGTCACTGTGGTTATACGCGCCAGTTTGAAGGGCTGGAGGCCTTGCATCAGAAGTATCAAGAAAGTGGTTTGATGGTAGTGGGTTTTGCCAGTAATGATTTTAACCAGGAAGCAAAAGACGAAGCCGAAGCTGAGCGAGTTTGCCGGGAAAACTTTGGCGTGACCTTTATCATGATTGCTCCGAGTTTTGTAACGGGTCAGAAAGCCAATCCGGTGTTTCAGGAAATTAACCAGCAAAGCCAAGAACCTGGCTGGAATTTCAGTAAATACCTGATTAATGCCGACGGCAAAGTCGTTGCCGCTTTTCCCAGCAAAGTTAAACCAAGTGATAAACAGGTGACGGATGCCATTGAGTCATTGCTATAATTCAGACATTTACGATTAAAGAACCGAAGGCTTATTAAAAGTAGAAAATTATTTTTGATAAGCCTTTTTTTTATGCAAGTATGCAACGTATTTTGCTTTAGACGCTCATTAGACTTCACTCAATCTCATCAAATGTATCTACAGAGTGACAGTTTTCAGATGCGATTGAGTTTTTAGCCAGCGACTAAAAGCTATCATTCTTATTCCTAATCTAACCTCACCAAACAAATTGTATTAGACAATAGATTTTAACTTCTCAATCAACATAAATGTTTACTGGTTATTTTTTGAAACTGTGCGCAACTATCCGAATCACAAAGAGTTTTTAGTGTGTTTTCCCTATCAAGACGATATCCTTAAGATATGACAAAACATATCAACCAATTATTTTTTAACCGTACGCTTGTAGTCTTTATGCTGCTTGCTGTGTGGTTTATTGGTGCGATGAGTTTGCGTTATTTTTACCACCAACAAGTCTCTGGTTATAAAAATCCGATTAATGAGCAGATCAATCAGCGGGTCGGCATGTTATCGGTGTTACAAGCCGAGTTGATTGATAAAGAATTTTCTTTTGTAGGAGCAAACCTCAGACAGCTTGGCGCTATGAGTATTGAGGCACCGCAGCAAGTCGCTGCTTACGCTGAAAGACTCAAAAATCTAAATCCCACCATATGGCAGCTATATGTTGCCGATAGCAAAGGTGTAATTACATTTTCTACCAATCCCGGATCTCAACAGCCAATTTCGGTAAGGGATTATTTTACCGAACACATTCAAAACGAACACACCAGTTTTTTCATTTCCTCACCGAGGCAATCCATTATTCAAGAAAGTGCACTATCTATCATGATGAGCTATCCGATTCGGGATAGTGAAGATAAGTTTAGGGGAGTGGTGGTGGCGACCCTTAAAAATGAAGACCTGACTGCTCAGCTTGGAAGCATTACCAAGAACAAAAATATTTCTGCTGTATTGACCGATCAGTCCGGCAAACTCATCTGGTCATCCAGTATGTACGAAGGACTGCATAAAAGTGATATTTATAGTTTATGCAAAGATCATAAATATCTGGCCTCAACTGAGCTGGGTATTCATCGGGTTCAATTAGAGAACAATGCCCAGTGCGATTTTCAGTTTCTGGATAAATGGGGAATGTTCTCCATTGTCGCTGAAAATCGTGCGTCGGCCGATCAACTCATAAGACAATATGAACAACAGGTGGTGACGCGAAATATCATCATTTTGATAGTTTTCACGCTGTTATTAGTATTTTTAGGTAACCAACTGCTCAAACAGATTGAATCCAGAAAACTGTTAGCGGTGCTTAATCAGCGAAATAAAGCCATTATTGATGCGATGCCTGATTTACTGCTGACTATGCGGGTGGATGGCAAAATAATTGACCATGAAGTAGAAGATAGTTTTCCTTTATTGGTTGATGCCGATAAATTAAATGGCATGAATATCAAACAACTGCTGGACCCAGATCTGGTAGAGAGAAAACTCGCGTTGATGGCTGCCACAGTAAAGACGGGAGAACCGTCAACGATTGAATATCCATTGGTATTAAACGGCAAAGAATATTATTTTCTGGAACGTCTCACCGCCCTGGATGATAAACACGTACTGGCGTTTATTATTGATATTACCAGTAGAAGAGCGGCTGAAGTTAAGCTGGAATGGCAGGCCTTTCATGATGGATTGACTGGACTTCCCAACCGCCTAATGTTCTTTGAGTTTTTAAATAAACTGATACAGAACTATCGGCGTCATAAACGTGAATTTACCATCTTATTTATTGATTTAAATGGATTTAAAGAAATTAATGATAACTATGGTCATCATGTGGGGGATGAGATCCTTAAACATACCGCCAACCAACTCGGCAGCATCCTTCGTGAAACAGATACCGTAGCCAGACTGGGCGGTGACGAATTTGCAGTTTTATTACCCGAAACCTCACCAAGCCAGGCCCAACGGGTTATTAAATCCATTGTTGAAACTATTAAACAACCGCTAATTCATAATGATAAAAGCCTGTCGGTCACAGCGAGCATCGGTATGGCTGCCTGCCCACAGGATGCCACCTCGGCAGATGAGCTTTTAAATGCTGCAGATAAGCGGATGTATGACGTTAAGTTAACCGAACGATAATTCTGTTCTCAAACACCGATTCACTATTTTCTTTTTAATAGCCCCAGACTCCTTCCTTTTAGGTAATATTCCAATAAAAGCCCTGGTAAAAATTACTGCTGTTAAATGAAATTTTTATAGAGCTTGTTTTATATTTCCCCATCGTTTTTATCAGTTGACGTTATAAACCTTCCTTACTAAGCGCTTTTAGGCGCTCAGCAAAAGGTTGGCATATGCATTGCAAAAATTCCTGACAGATAGAGAAATCAAAACTCTCAATGCAAAGGAGATAAACCATGATGCATGTAAAAGAAATTATGAACACTGAAGTTACAACGATCTTGCCTTCGACGCTGGTTAGAGAAGCGGCTCAAATCATGCGAGACCAGGACATCGGCTTTCTGCTTATTGCTGATGACAATACCTTAGTCGGTACGATAACGGACAGAGATATTGTGACTCGCGGCGTATCTCAGGTGAATGATTTATCCGAGATTTCAGTTGATGAAGTGATGACTGTAAAAGTCCTTGCCTGCCATGAAGAAAATACCATTGAAGAAGTGGCTGTACTGATGAATGATGAACAGATTCAAAGAATGCCTGTATTCAATGATGAAAATACTTTGGTGGGCGTCGTCAGTATTGGCGATATGGCTCAACATTTAAATTCTGTCCAGGTAGGACAAGCCTTGAAGGGAATTAAAGAAGGCGTCCATACCACTCATTAATATTGAGTAAGGAAATTATCATGAGTGAAACCATGGAAAAAACAAATATTGTTGAGAAATTGAATGATCTTATAGAAATGGATTATGACGCTATTTCAGCTTATCAAGCCGCCATCGAGCGACTTGAAAATCCACAGTACAGAGATCAGTTAAATGTATTTATGCAGGATCATGAAAATCATATCGCCGTTCTCAGCCAGATAGTTTGCCAGGAGGGTGGTGCACCACCAGATAAGGGTGATTTGAAAAAAATCCTCACCAATGGCAGCGTACACATTGCTCAATTGGCAGGTGATGACGGTATTTTGAAGGCCATGCAGTTGAATGAAGTCATGACCAATAATCGCTATGAGGAAAATGTCCAAGAAGCTTTTCCTGAGCCAGTGAATTCAATTTTGCAAGATCATTTGGCAGATGAACGTCGTCATAAAGAATGGCTGGAAACAACACTTCATCATCTGCATGAGCCACATTAAACGCCTCACCAACGGGTGAGGGGACGCTTCTGTCTCTCACCCGATTTTCAAACAGTTCACTTCGCGACGTTGCTTCACGACCATTACCAGTAACGTTTTTAACTTACTATCAGGAGTACTTTATGAGTGCCACCGATTCCAACCATCAGTTAAAAGCTCTGTTTTTGAACTGCACGTTAAAACAGTCGCCAGCCACCTCAAATACGGATGCCTTTATTGATGTTGCCAGCAAAGTATTGAACGATCTGGAGGTCGAGACAGAAACCATAAGGGTGGTCGATTACCATGTAAGTTTTGGTAATACTTCGGATGAAAAAGGTGAGGATGAATGGCCAAAAATTCTCGAACGTATTTACGCTTCCGATATGCTGATTATCGCGACACCGATTTGGCGTGGCGATAGAAGTTCGGTGTCTAAAATGGTCGTTGAACGTATGGATGGCATTATGAGTGAAGGCAATAACAAAAATGGTCAATATCCCACTTTTAATAAAGTGGCTGGCGTCATGGTAGACGGTAATGAAGATGGTGCCAAAAAAGCCTCCGCCAGTATTATGCTGGACTTGTCCGAGCAAGGATTTACGCTACCGGTCAATGCGTTTACCTACTACGTTGGTGATGCCGGTCCGGGACCGAGTTATATAGAAGCCGGTGGCGATAAACACTTTTTTACCAATAATATGACCTTGCTAATGGTGCATAACATGGTGCAACTGGCACAAACACTCAAAGCCAATCCTTATCGTACAGATGTCATTGCTATTGGTGAAAAAGCCAAGCAGATGAGCGACTGACCATGAAGCTCAATGAAGTTGTTCAATTAAGCCGGGCTGACATCTGTCCATTCCCAGCCTTCATGTAAAACCAGTTTATGCAGTAATCTTCGACGCTCATTAAACTCTGCCATGCTGGATTCAAACGTCTTATCACTTTGCAATGTGAGGCCGGAGTGACTGAGAGGTGACAGAGAAGGAAGCGGCGGCACATCCGCCTCAATGTGGCTTAATGCTGAATGGCAACGAGTAAGATAAAGCTGAATGATTTTACGAATATTTAAGATGGTGGATTCTGCTGGCAATAATGATTTGTCAACTCCTGAAACCAGCAGGTTCAGTGCTTCATCCACTGTTGCCAGTTGTAATCCCAGAGAAAACTCTCGTTCGTAACTGTAAAAATAATCTAAAATCGGATAGGCCAAGCGATTTTCTGCACATTGGATTATCTCACCAGACACTAAATGGATGGTCGACTCAAGATCGCGGAAATCCTCTCCATTCCAGGCATTCAGCACCAGATTGGTCATATTGTCACCCAACAACGACAAATAAAAAGCCAGTTTGCGTCGGCTGATAACTCCGTTAAGTAATGGAATGGCATACGAAATCATCAAGGTGACGAGAATTAGCCCATTAAAAGCTGCCACACTGGTCAATATTCGTGAAATATCTCCCACCGGTCGTAGATCGCCGATGCCAAGTGTAGATAAGGTAAACCCCACAAAATAAAAATACCCCACCAGATTTGCCGGTTGCATATCCCCATCTTCAATTACACTGCCTGGCATTCCAATAAAGATTAAGCCCCAGCCCAGCCATAAACCACATAACCAAAACAGCACCAGCGTGATAATAGTCAATGTGCCGGTATGGGCGAGCACATTACGATTTCCCATTTTATAGGAAAGAGATCTCATCACCCATCGCAGCCCTACCGTTAAAGGACCTGCTAAAAAACCACTGCCACGAGTCGTTAACGTCGTCCAGACCGCATCAACCATAATAATAAAAACCAGTACGGCACCGATGAATGTCAGCATGTCATTTCCATAATAAAAAATCAGGGCTATGAAAGATCAACAGCCCCCGGTTAAGAATAATTGAAAAACTTTACGCAAAATTTGTACCCGGCGATTATTTGCGTTCAGAGAAGAGCAACCAATGGATGACCATTAACAAAGTATTTATTCAGTAGGTAATTTTTACCTGATTGCACGAAAATAATTCGTTAACCAACTTAGCTTCCAAATCGTTTATTTATTCTCATCACTCCATAGCAGTTTTACTCAAAGTACTTGAGCCAGTTGGAAGCTTTAAAGCTTTTGATAAGCGTCAACCGGTTTGGATAAAAGTAACGTGGACAACTCGTTACTGCTCCCTAAATACCAATTTATATTAAGAGAAGATATGGAGGTGATCATGGTAATTCCGTCTTTCATAAAAATAATGTTTAACGTCAAAGTCAGTGATGGCGCGGGATATATAGCGAAAACCAATAAATAAATCTTCCCTTATAACTTCAGGATTATTTCCTATATTTTTGACCCTCTTTACGTAGTAAATTGAAGCCCACTCTGTGATTCGCATCACAGACTTGGCCTACATGGTGGTGGTGGGAAATTGAGTCAGCTTCTCACTGCTACAGGCGGGCGAGCCTTTAAAAATTCGCTCAACATGTTTACTGGGAGAGGTCATTTGAGTACTGCCGCTTTATACCAAGAAGTAGATGTCTGTAATGTGAATACCATAACGCAAACAAGAGATTCACTGATTACAGAGCTTTATCAATCACATAATAGTTGGCTCATGGGATGGCTATGCAAAAAGCTGGGCTGCAGTTTTGATGCTGCCGACTTGATGCAAGATACTTTCTCCCGTGTCCTGCAAAAAGATGACCTGAGCAATATCAAAGAACCCCGAGCGTATCTCACCACCATCGCCCATGGTTTGATGGTCAATCATGTAAGACGCCGGGATATTGAAGCGGCCTACCTTGATGAAATTGCCAACTTACCTCAGGCAGAAGCGCCTTCACCCGAAACCATCAATATCATGATTGAAACGCTGACCAAAATTGATGAGATGCTGGATGGTTTGCCCAGCAAAATTCGCAATGCATTTTTATGGTTTCAGCTTGAAGGTCTTTCACATGCACAAATCGCTGAACGGTTATCGGTCTCTGTGAGCTCAGTTCGTCAGTACATCGCTAAGGCGTTATTACATTGCATTAACATGTCTTCCTAAACGGCTTGCACAGTTAAATATGGCAAATACCAATACCAAAGCTTTGCACGACGCGACGAACTGGTATGTACAATTAACTTCTGGCAGCGCAACAGAACAAGATCGCCAAGCCTGGAAAGAGTGGCTTAACGCCGATCCGGCCAACAAGCTCGCCTGGCAACAAGTCGAAGAAGTCACCAACTGTTTTATGGGGCTGAATACAAAAACCAGCATGGCTGTGCTGAATAGAAGGTATGTGGCCACACCTGCAATAAATGGAAGAAGGCAGTTTGTTAAAAACCTGGGTCTATTGTTAGCCGTCAGTTCAGCGGGCTGGCTGACTTATAAAGAAAAGCCCTGGTATCACTTTATGGCGGACTACTCCACAGCAAAAGGTGAGGTGCAAAAATTCAGATTGGATGATGGCTCCCGACTGGTTTTAAATACTGATACTAAAGTGTCGATTCACTTTGACGAACAAGTCAGAATCGTCAGACTGCTGCAGGGCGAGGTCTATGTTGAAACGGCACAAGAAACCAATCCTGTTTATCGTCCCTTTATCGTTCAGACCACGCATGGCACCGTGACTGCGTTAGGCACCCGGTTTAGTACCCGCATTTATAACAATCGCAGCTGCGTCAATGTATTTGAAGATGCTGTTGAAGTCAGACCGATTGATGGGCTCGGCGATAAAGTAGTGGTCAATGCCGGTGAAGAAGTGAAATTCACCTCCATGTTGTTCCAGCAAAAAATGTTGTTTGATATGTCAGCAGCTGATGCCTGGACCAAAGGTTTTATCATCGTTGATAACATGCCCCTGGCAAAAGTTATCGATCAATTATCACGATACCGGCGCGGCGTCGTGCGTTGTGATCCGGCGATTGCTGATTTAGAAATCTCCGGCGCTTTTCCAATCACCGATGTGGATGCTG
Source organism: Methylophaga sp. UBA4204 (assembly GCF_002379485.1). Taxonomy (NCBI): domain Bacteria; kingdom Pseudomonadati; phylum Pseudomonadota; class Gammaproteobacteria; order Thiotrichales; family Piscirickettsiaceae; genus Methylophaga; species Methylophaga sp. UBA4204. Next base: position 31,192 of record NZ_DFTU01000033.1, read on the forward strand.
CATTACTCAGTATCGCTAAAACACTTTCTATTCGTATTGAAAGTTTCACGCCCTATCTGGTTATGCTCAAACCCGCCTAAATGGAGGGTCTGTTGGTCTTTCAGAGCCACCACTGCTGGCGGCTATTTTTTTGTCCAACAAGGCGAAAATGATGCGATGTAGTTGTTCTACATAAATCATTTTCAACGCCGTAGGGCGGAAAAATAGCTCCAGCCCTTCGGGTTGAGGCTGAAAATGCACCACTCTTCGTTGCTCCTCGTTTATTTAGAATAACTACAAAAACGCCGGGAGCGTTTTTGAGCGTCAGCCCCGAAGGGGGGAGATACACGGATGTATCTCACAGACTGCTCTCCTCGCGCCTTGATTGGTACATTTTCAGTCACAACAGAGGCGGCTATGAAAGACCAATAGACCCTCGTATTCAAAAAATTCAAAAATAATTTCAAAAAAAATTGTCACTTTCCGATTTTCGATTGGCATAGCTAATAGAAGAACAAAATAAGATCGGAGAGAGAATGTTGAATTTGCACAATCCGGGCAAACTCTGCCTGAAGAAAAAGTTTTATCGTTATCTATCAGTAGCCTCACTGAGTATGGCTTCAACTATGTCGTTGAATCATATTGCAATGGCAGCAGATGAAACTGTGCAGGAAGCACCCAGAAAAAACTATTCCATCCCAGCGGGACCATTAAGTAAAGCGATCTCAGATTATGCCGCCGAAACCGGCGTGCGTTTAACCTTTGATCCCTCCATCGCCAAGGACAAACAAACCAAAGGCCTGGATGGCGAATATTCTGTCGATGAAGGCTTTAACCGTCTTTTAAGAGACAGCGGACTTGAAGCGATCGACGATCAAGCTGGTGGATATTTTCTAGTGCCAGCATTACCCGCTTTGGGCGAAGAAGCAACCTTGACACTGGAAAAGGTCAATGTTCGTGCACAACGTTTCTATGAGATTGGCCCAATGCCAGGTCTTGGACTCACCAAAGAAGAAATTCCCGGGA
>NZ_DFTU01000033.1:32244-37218 GCF_002379485.1 Methylophaga sp. UBA4204
AAATTCCCGGGAACGTGCAAAGCATCAGTGCTGAAGAGATTAGAGATGCCCGATCTCTAAGTATGACCGATTTATTTAACTCAAAACTCCAGGGGGTCACGGTTAACGATTACCAGGGCAACCCCTTCCAGATGGACATTCAATACCGCGGTTTTACGGCGGGGCCACAAATCGGTACGCCACAAGGGTTAAGTGTTTTCTTAGATGGTGTCCGGGTCAACGAGCCCTTCGGTGATGTAGTGAACTGGGACATGATTCCGATGAACGCGATTGCTGGTGTAGATGTGTTTCCGGGTTCCAATCCAATTTTTGGATTAAACACCTTGGGCGGTGCATTCACCATGAAAACCAAAGATGGTTTTAACTTTACAGATACTGTTTTTGACGTGATGAAAGGCTCCTTTGGTCGTGAACAATTACTGGCAGAGAGCGGCTGGAATAATGGCACCATTGCATTCTTCGGGGCAGGCAGCTTTTTTATGGAAGATGGCTGGCGGGAAAATTCACCAAGTGAGGTCAACCAGTTTTTTGGTAAAGCCAGTTATCGTGGTGACAAACTGGATCTACATCTTAGTACGTTAATTGTAGAGACAGATCTGGTTGGTAATGGGCTGATTCCAACTGAAGAATATCGACAAGATCGAAATGGTGTTTTCACTTCGCCTGACGTCACCGAAAACAGACTGCAGCAATTTCAGCTAGCAGCTGCCTACCAAGTCAATGATAAATTCAGCGTCACCGGACAAGTCTATAGACGAAATAGTAAACGGGATTCACAAGGTGCTGATGTTTATACGCAATTTGGAGGCAATGACTATATCAGGCGTAATTTAAATGAAGGAGAGGAATATACTTGTTTGTTTGAATCCAGTAATGATTATGGTCTACCTGATTATTATGTTGTTGCTGATGGTTCTGCAGAGCAAGCGGCTTTCACGAGTTTTGCAAACGCAAGTCTAGAGGATGCTTTTGCAGCAATTGAGGCATTGGACCCGGACGCATTAAATGCAGAGTTGCCTGATTATTATGTTGATTATGCACAAAAATATTTTGCTTATGATAAAAACTTTTACACCGGTAACATTCTGCAACCTGGGGGACTTACTAATTTAGAAAAGCCCACTCCAGGTTCCGATTATCTATACGAGACGCAGAGTAATCTTGCTGGTTTAAAAACTGTTACCGCTCAACCCGGTTTTCTTCAAGGGTTTATTGTTAATTCTTTATCACAAGCTGCTTTTCATTACACCAAAAATGGTGTGAAACAACTTCTTTTAATCAAACCCCCTACTAATGCGGATGTTTGTCAAGGTGATATAAACAATAACCAATTGAAAGTAACTGGTCCTGACGGTGGGTTTCAAACGGCTGATGGCGCTAACTATAGTCAGACCAATCCTGGTGTGATTGATGGTACCCCGACAGCCGTACTTACGGATAATAGTATTGATCAGATAACCGATGGCGCTTCCATTCAATTGAACTGGAACACAGAAAAACACAAATTTATGATCGGTGCCTCAATTGATCGTCCCACAGCTGAATATGCCACTTCACAACAATTGGGTTTATTCACCCCAAACCGTGAATTTTATTATGCTCCTGATGAGATTCGTGATCAGTATCTCGCTGCGGATATACCTATCAGCAATAATAACTTTGAGGGCGAGCAATTAACCAAAAGTCTTTATTTCAGTGAAACGTGGAGCCCAGTCAGCAACTGGCACTTCAATGCTTCGGCGCGGTATAACGATACTAAAGGGCATAATAAAATTGCTTCCCGTAACTACGGTACATTTGTTTTCGATTTGACTCAATTGGAAGCATTTCCTGACAGTTATGATATTTGCCCACCTGGAGTTGATTGTCCTACCGGCTATGAAGAAATTGATTCATTAAATTTAAAAAATCCAGAAGAAAGGGAGGATTTTAGTTACTACTCGTTAAATCCCTCTCTGGGCGTGGCATGGGATGCTAGGGATGATTTGAATATTTATGCAAACTTTGCTCAAGGTGTTCGCGTGCCTTCTGTAATAGAACTGGGTTGCGCTTTGGATAAAACACCTGTTGGCTCGAAGGGTACTTATAAAAGTCTTCAAGAGAATCGTTCATGTTCTCTGCCTTCAAATTTATCGGGTGACCCCTATTTGCCTCAGATAAAAGCCGAGACATGGGAAATTGGCGCCCGTGGTCTTTGGGATGAATGGATTCAGTGGAATATCACAGCCTACCAAACTAATTTAAAAGATGATCTCTATCTGATTACTTTTCCTGGTAATCGTAACTTCTTTGACACCATTGGAGATACCCGCCGACAAGGGATTGAATTGGGTATATCTGGTCAAAAAGACAGATGGGGATTTAGTGTCAACTATGCACTGACGCACGCGACCTTTGAAGATGATTTCACCATTGCAGGTAATGACAATAGCAGCTCCTATGAAGATTTTATCGGTAATTACGACTATAGCCGCTTGATAGATGTTGGGCCGGGAGATCGGATGCCAGGTGTTTCTTTACATAATTTAAATGCCACGGTGAGCTATATGATTACCCCTAAATGGGAGATTGGGGTAACAGCGATTGCACACTCAGAAAGTTATGTACGTGGTAACGAAAACAACAAACACCGTCGTGGTGTAGTACTCACCGAAACAATTGATGATGGTGGTGTACAAACGGTTGTAACCAGAAAACCCACTAGTAATCCGGGTAAAGTGCCCGGTTATATGACGTTTAATGTCCAAAGTACCTATAACTTTAATGAAAATTTAAGCGTCAATCTGTTAGTGAATAATGTGTTTGATCATGAGTACTTTACCGCTGGAACCTTAGGGCGTAACCCATTCTCACCAGGAACCTATGGCGCAATTGGACCAGATGGTTATAACCATAACTCTCTGGAATGGGATAGCACAAACTTTGTGGCACCGGGTGCACCAAGGGGGGCATGGCTTAGCATGAGATGGCGGTTTTAATAGTTTAGGGATATGAAATCAAGGCAGTGTATTTGTGACTGCCTCAAAAGGGATTCAACCACAACCTTGGTAAGTATTAAAGGCACGAACTAAAGAGTGTGGTGAATAGGTGATTCGGACAGCCACATATGCCCGTCTATTGTTAGGGACAGAGGCATAGTAAAAATTCTAAGGAGGCAGATTTTTTACTATTCATTACCTGAGTTTGGTTCAGTAGAAAACTGATGAGAATTGGATAGGAAGTAAATCTGATGCCAACTTTGATCCGATGAGTTTTTTAAGACACAGATACGCAAGTTTTTGCTTAGAACTTGAGCGAAGGGTGTACTTGTTTCCCCAGTCAGGTACACCCTTTTTTTTGTTAGAAATCCTCATAAATTTTTATATGATTTAGGGGGCGGTGCCATAAAAGGTCCTAAACCCTGAAAAACTAAATAAGTCGGTAAATAGTGCAAGGTTTAAGTAAAGCAAGCATTAGCAAGAGATAAATTTCATGCAGAAGAGAGCATAAAAAATATAAATCCATTAAGGAATGAAATGGGAGGAAAGGGAATGGAGAACAAAAAAACATTAACTGGCTTTACGATTATTGGCTTATTAATAATAGTCATCCTGATTGCTCTCATACTGACTTTGGCGGCACCCCAATATATGGAATCAGTCGATCGTTCAAAAGAGAAAGTGCTGCGCCATGACTTGATTGTGATGAGAAGTGCTATCGATCAGTATTTGAATGATCACAACGAATACCCCAGTAGTTTGCAAGATTTGGTTGAGGGAAAATATTTGAGAGAGGTGCCAATTGATCCCATTACGGATAGTGAAGATACATGGATCTTTAGTAAGCCAATTTCAGATGAATATGCTGGCAGTATTGCAAATGTGTTTAGTGGCTCGCAGCTGACTTCCTCAGAAGGAACGCCTTATGCAGAATGGTAATACTAGTCCATTCAATTAGGTTGCATGTTATTCGGCACAATTTGTCTATTGATTTTTACAACTTAAAATCTAGCTACTTAGGGGGGTATGGCTTCATAACGGTAATACTGATACCGCCAGAACTGATTAACGATGGGCGAGACGTGATTTCATCTAAAACAGCAGTTTGGCAGCCGTTAACGTTTAAGTCACCAAATTCAAATTAAGGATATTTTCCCTTTCACTTTCGTTGGTTTTCGCTAGAAAGGCTGCTGAATAGAGCCGATTATTTTAGTCATAGAGAACGTTTTTAAAAAAATTCCAAAAAAAATTGTCACTTTTGCATTTTCAATTGGCATAGAAGGTAGGGAGCCATAAAAACTTAACGTTTTTTTGGGACCCAGACCGATGAAGATATGCAAATAGTTTGGTGTTCTGAGGCAAGTTCGCAGTTTAAATCATCAGTATTTTGATATTAGGTCAGTTTTTTCTACTCACTTAACGAAGGAAAGCGCTTCTATGGATTCAGTACCAGATATAGTTGATGCGGTACTTATTTTTCTCGCATTTTTATCGGTCCTGATCTGGGCTGTTGCTATCACCAAGTTTGTTGTCTTTTACCGTAATACTGGTTATGACCGTCATTTTTTAAGGCAGTTTTCGCAGATAAAACATATTGATGAATTGCCTGAGATAGTTGCGTCGACCAAAGGCAGATTATCACGCGTTTGTCAGGCAGGATTAGCTGAATTAGCGTCATTACAGGATATGAATGGTGATGGCATATCGCCAGAAGACAAACGCCAGATTTTACTGCATGCACTTCGGCAACAAGCGCATATCGAACAAACCCGGATGGAAAATGGATTGTCAGTGCTGGCCAGTGTCGGATCCACCGCACCGTTTATCGGTCTTTTCGGTACCGTCTGGGGCATTATGAATGCACTTAAAGCTATCTCAGCTACGGGGTCAGCCAGTCTGGATGTCGTAGCGGGCCCAATTGGTGAAGCGTTGATCGCCACTGCTGTCGGTATTGCTACGGCGGTGCCTGCTGTTCTGGCTTATAACTACTTTTTGC
>NZ_DFTU01000033.1:37315-37718 GCF_002379485.1 Methylophaga sp. UBA4204
GCGTAAGGTGCGTCTTTCTGTTGCCACCATGGATAACTTCGCTTCAGCGTTTCAGTTATTAGTACTGAAATCCGGTGGTCAATTTGATGAAGTGAATTGAGCCAAAAAAGCGGACAGCGGTATTTATTAAAATCAAACATCGACTTTAAAAGCAACCGTCTTAACTTTTTAAGGATTCCGTTATGGCAATGAATATGGGTAGTGATGACACTGCAATGAGTGAAATCAATGTGACGCCTTTGGTAGACGTTATGTTGGTATTGCTGACGATATTTATCGTTACCGCACCTTTATTAACCAACGCGGTACCGGTTAATCTTCCTAAAGCAACGTCCGATCTTTCTTTAACTCAGCCAAATACCATCAGTATTAGTGTGACCGATGATGGTACGGTTTATTTTAC
>NZ_DFTU01000033.1:37796-38419 GCF_002379485.1 Methylophaga sp. UBA4204
GATGATGGTACGGTTTATTTTACCGATGAGGCCGTTTCTCAGGAGGAGCTTGATTTGCGATTACTGCAGACGGCAGAGAATGCTGACAGTACCGTTGAAATTTTTGCTGATGAGAAAGCCGAATATGGCAAAGTGGCTAAGGTTATGGCTTCCATTCAGCGAGCGGGCATTACTAAATTCACATTTGTCATGCAGCCTGAGACGATAAATTAACCATGATTCATTGGCTGAATACTGCTGTGAACACCTGATATGACAACTACTCTGGTCCCGGATTTTTCATCAGCTCAGGCCATTGGCTCTGATCGAATTATTCCAGGTTTTTTGCTGGCTTTAGCAATTCATATTGGTTTATTAATATTGTTTCTACCAGTGATTGAATATTCACCGCCAGCTGCCCCCATGCGGATTGCTGTACAAGTGACTCAGCTTCAAGAGATCGAACCGGTTGAAGAAGAACCCGAAATAGTCGAACCGGAGCCGATTCCTGAGCCGGTAGAACTGATAAAGCCTCCAGTTATTGATAAACAAATCCTTGTCGCCAAAGACGATACGCCACCAGAACCCGAAGAGCTGGTTGTGCTTGAAAAGGCACCTGAAGAGGAAGTTGTTGAAGAAATAAA
>NZ_DFTU01000033.1:38468-40262 GCF_002379485.1 Methylophaga sp. UBA4204
GAGGAAGTTGTTGAAGAAATAAAGCCGGTAGAGCCACCGCCCAAGCCAGAGCCGGTAAAACCTGAACCCAAAAAAGTCGAAAAGCCCAAACCAAAGGTGGAACCCAAGCCGGAAAAACCTAAAGTTATTGAGAAGCCAAAACAGGAATTACCGATAGCCGAACCGAAAGTGGCTGAAGTGATTGAGCCTGAAACTGATGAACCCATAGATGAGGAGGTAGCGGAAATATCACCGTTGCCATCATCCACGGTCAGTTCAGAAAATGCTTCCTCAACCAGTAAAGCAGTCAATGCCACCGGTGATAACCCAAACGAAGATAACAGAGGCGGGACAGATGAAGTTGATCGTAACGAAGCCTGGAAAGGTTACGGCCAATTGCTTTACGCCATGGTTTCCAAAAATAAAAAATACCCCCAACAAGCCATTCGCCGTAATTTGGAAGGCATTGTTATGGTCAGCGTAAGGTTTGATAAAGGGGAGATGGTCGAAATAAACATCATAGGACAAGGCAGTGGACATCAAGTCCTGGATAGAGCTGCTCGCGAGATGTTAGAAAAAGCCGTAAAAGAATTGCCTGTGCGAGGCAACCTGTCGAATAAATCGTTTACCGTCGTTGTGCCAGTGGATTTCAAATTGACAGGGTAGGTAGATAAGTCCTGAACGTTATAGGCATTTGCTTGAAACAACAGCAATTCAAACAAAAATGCAGCTATCAAATTATTAGTTATGGGGCCTGACAATGAAGTAGGTTTGGTTTTATTCCTGCAATTAATATCCTTTATGACTATATTGATTAGACACTATTTTCAAGGACATTTTTAAATGGAATTTTTATTTATATTGCTTTTAGTAATCTTCGCAATAGTCATGTACAAACTCTCTGGATTTGGTGGGAGAGTGAAATTAGGTCAACCGAATCAAGAAACATATCCCTACTTTAAAAATACAGCTTTACTTACCCCTGCTGAAATATCCTTCCGACACAGCTTGAAAATTGTTGTCGGAGATTCCTATGACATAAATTCTAAAGTTCGCCTAGCAGACCTTATTTCTGTGCATAAAGGATTACCGAAATCTGAATGGTCTAGATCTTTTAATCAGATAAAAGCAAAGCACGTAGACTTTATTTTGGTGGATAAAACAACTACGGAAATTCTATGCGGTATAGAGTTGGATGATTCCTCTCACAATAACCCAAAAAGACAAAATCGAGATAGCTTTTTGGATGCAGCGATGAAAAGTGCCAAGCTTCCGTTACTAAGATTCAAGGCAGAGCAAACATATAATTCTAAAGAGATTGAGGAGGCGATCAATTTAGTTTTAAAACCATCACTCATGAGTCCGGATGAGAGTGAAGAGATAAAAGTTCGAATTGAACCAGATTTGGATGTAAACAAAATCGATGAATTTATTACTGGCAAATGTCCGCAGTGCAATGCTGAATTAGTGGAACGAAAGGCATCAAAAGGGCGTCATGAAGGAGTGAGATTTTTGGGATGTTCAAACTTCCCAAAATGTCGCTATCGTAAGGTGTTAGGTGAAAGTAACTAGTTTATTAATTTTAAGACTTTTTGATGGGCTTCTCCAAAATACTTAAGTAAGTTTATTATTGGTGTGTATGAAAAGCATAGAGAATATCTGTAATTGCTTATTGGCTAAGAGTTAGATAATGATCATTTTTAACTCTATTGGTTATATATTTATTTTTGTATTTAAATTACTACAGAGTAAAGTAATATTTTAGAACGTTGTGGATAATCCAAGGAATAACTGTAATAGCCCCATTTTAAAACG
>NZ_DFTU01000013.1:0-429 GCF_002379485.1 Methylophaga sp. UBA4204
GGATATGTAGACAGTCTTTGGTGGCGATCGAAAAGCATGTCTGGCACGTGAGCTGACCAAAATGTTTGAAACCATTGTCACCTTGCCTTTGGCAGAGTTAGTGGACGTTGTTATCAATGATGCTAATCACCAAAAAGGCGAGATTGTGTTGCTGGTTGAGGGGCAGGCGGCAGTTGTCGATAGCGATGAGGCGGAAGAGGTCAGAGTGTTACAAATCCTGCTAGATGAGGTGTCTTTAAAACAGGCTGCTGCCATTACAGCCTCCATTCTCGGTATCAAGAAAAACAAAGCCTATGAAATGGCGTTGAAACTTCAGCAAAAATAATGCTGCTCCGGTAAAATAGTGCGTTGAGATGGCCAGACAATCGCGCTTGCAAAAGTGAGGAAAGTCCGGGCTCCAAAGGGTAAGGTGCCAGGTAACGCCTGGGG
>NZ_DFTU01000013.1:635-771 GCF_002379485.1 Methylophaga sp. UBA4204
ATGGTAAACCCCACCAGGAGCAAGACCAAATAGAGGAACAAATGCTTCGGCATGACATGCGGCCCGCATGGTTCCCGGGTAGGTTGCTTGAGGCAGATGGTGACATCTGTCCCAGATGAATGATTGTCCACGACAG
>NZ_DFTU01000013.1:905-6386 GCF_002379485.1 Methylophaga sp. UBA4204
CCACGACAGAACCCGGCTTATCGGCCATCTCAAACTTTTTCTGTTTCACCCATCTGAAAATATTTTTTCTGCGAGTCAAATTCTGCCTTTATTCTAGAATCTACTTTAACTTCCGATGCCAGTTTTTTGATAAGAAATAAGTCCTCGTTTTCACCTTGATCCACTTTCTCCCCACTTTCATGAAATTGCGCTAAGTCCTTGTCGTAAAAAGAGGATTTTCTTAATTTTGATGCTTGACTTCGTTATGTTGCACTCCTATAGTGTCGGAAAGTGGGGAAAAGTGGATCTTTGTGGATCCTTCAATTTGAGGACTAACAGTGTTTCGAGGCGTAGCAACTTTCAATCTGGATGCAAAAGGACGGATGGCCATTCCAGCCAAGTTCCGTAAGCATCTTGATGTCTGCTGCGAGGGCCGTTTGGTGATCACCATCGATCACTCAGACCACTGTCTACAGGTTTATCCACTGCCAGAATGGGAAACGGTTGAACAAAAACTATCTGCGCTACCAAGTTTGAATCCTCAGGTTCGTCGCCTCAAACGCATGCTGCTCGGCTATGCCACCGAGTGTGAAATGGATAGCAACGGTCGCATCTTGTTGCCGGCAAAACTACGTGAATTCGCAGGTTTAGATAAAAATATCGTGATGATTGGTCAGGGAAACAAGTTTGAGCTGTGGGATGAACAAAGCTGGAATACATTGATGGACGCATGTCTTCAGGAAGACTTTGACGCAATACTGCCAGCCGAACTCGAAACGCTGTCGATATAGGGCGGAGTCATGACAAACCAACTCCCAACACATCAACCGGTCCTTTTGAAAGAGACCGTCGAGGGACTGTTTATTCAGCCTGACGGTATCTATGTGGATGCGACTTTTGGTCGTGGTGGTCACTCTCGTGCCATTCTCCAACAACTTTCAGCAAACGGTCGTTTATTAGGATTGGATCGTGATCCAACTGCAGTGGAAGCAGGTCAGGCATTGGCGAAAATGGATACGCGCTTTGCGATTGAACATTGTGCTTTCTCTGAACTTTCAACGGTTATCCATTCCCGGCTCTGGCAAGGGAAGGTAAACGGTATTTTGATGGATATCGGTGTGTCTTCACCACAACTTGATGAGGCTGAACGTGGATTCAGTTTTCAACATGATGGCCCATTGGATATGCGGATGGATCCGACATCCGGCATGAGTGCGGCCGAATGGCTTGCCAGTGCTGAAATGAGCGAAATTGCTACTGTGATTAAAACGCTGGGTGAAGAACGTTACGGTAAACGTATTGCTTCCGCCATTGTGGAAACACGTGAACATACCCCTATCACCACAACAAAACAGTTGGCTGATTTGGTGGATAAAGCGAGTCCAACCCGCGATAAATTCAAACATCCGGCGACGCGTACTTTCCAGGCCATTCGTATTTTCATCAATAGTGAACTGGAAGAATTAACCAGTGCACTGGAACAGGCTTTAGAGATCCTGGCTGTGGGCGGTAGATTGGTCGTTATCAGTTTTCATTCGCTGGAAGATCGCATCGTCAAACGTTTTTTCCGCGACCAGGCGAAAGGTGATGATTTGCCCGCGCATTTTCCGGTGACAGCAGACCAATTAAATCCTCGTCTTAGAATTATCGGCAAGGCCATCAAAGCGGATGAAGCTGAGTTATCGGTGAATGTTCGCTCTCGCAGTGCGGTCTTACGTGTGGCGGAGAAACTTGCATGATCTGGCCTACGTTTTTCGAACATATCCGTATTGATTTGCCTGTGCTAGTCATGACTTTATTGGTGCTGGTCTCATCAGTTGCAGTGATCTATACCAAGCATGCGGGTCGTAGCGAATTTGTCGCGTTGCAGCAATTGGAAAACAGACGTGATCAATTGAATGAAGAGTGGGGCAAATTGTTACTGGAACAGAGCACATGGGCCAGTCCAGCCAGAGTTGAACAGCAGTCCCGTACCCGCCTGAATATGCAGGTACCCAGTAATGAACAAACCGTGGTGGTCAAACCATGAGTCGGCGCAAGCAAAACGGATATCAGCAAACCGGCAGCTGGCGGCTGAATCTGGTCAGACTGTCCTTTATCCTGATTGGTCTGGGTCTGTTATGGCGACTGGTGGATATTCAGGTATTGAATCCTGATTTTCTGCGTAATCAGGGCGATGCCCGCCATCTGCGTAATGTTCCAATTGTGGCCCATCGGGGAATGATTCTGGATCGTCATGGCGAACCTTTGGCGATAAGTACCCCAGTCCATTCTGTTTGGTTAAACCCTCAGGTAACAGATGCAGAAGATCCAAAGCTGACCAAATTAGCTTCTATTCTGGGCATTGATGCCAATAATATTCGTCAACGGATTTATCAGAACCCTGAACGTGAATTTCTTTATTTAAAACGTCGGGTCAAGCCGGAAATCTCGGATCAGGTAAAACAATTAAAAATTGGTGGCGTTGCGTTGCAACGCGAATACAAACGCTATTATCCAACAGGTGAAGTAACAGCCCATGTGGTGGGCTTTACCAATATTGATGATGTTGGTCAGGAAGGACTGGAACTTACCTACGAGCCATTACTGACCGGTGTACCTGGACTGCGTCGCATGGTGCGAGACAGTAAAGGTAATTTTGTTGGTGGTGGCGATCCTATTCGCCCGGCAAAAGCTGGTGAAAACATCCAGTTAAGTATCGATTTGCGTTTGCAGTATCTGAGTTATAACGCGCTTAAAAACGCGGTTGATAAGCATGGTGCGAAATCAGGCTCTGCGGTGATTCTGGATGTTCAGACTGGTGAAGTCTTAGCGATGGTTAATCAACCAGCTTTTAATCCAAATAATCGTTATGGTGTGCAGTCGGCTGACTTACGTAATCGTGCTGTGACCGATCTGTTTGAACCAGGTTCAACAGTAAAACCTTTTACCGTTGCCAGTGGTTTGAAATCAGGCAAATTTGATCTCAACACGATGATCAATACACATCCAGGTACGATGCGGGTCAGTGGGCATACTATCCGTGATTTCCGCGATTACGGCATCATTAATTTGGCCACATCAATTCAAAAGTCGAGTAATGTTGCGGCCAGCAAAATTGCGTTGGAACTTGAACCAATGGAATTGTGGCAGGATTTTGCCAGTTTTGGCATGGGCGCTGAAAGTGGCGCCTATTTCCCGGGGGAAGCCATGGGAACTTTACCTGATCCGCGGACATGGCGAACCTTGGATCGGGCCACGCTGGCTTACGGTTATGGATTGGCAACAAATACGTTACAACTCGCCAGAGCTTATACCATCATTGGTAATGGCGGCATTATGCGCAATGTCACGTTTATCAAACAGGATAAAACACCCAAGGGACGTCGAGTTTTTTCCAAAGATTTAATGGAAACCGTACGCGGTTTGATGGAATTGGTTGTGCTTCCAGGTGGGACTGCCCAACGGGCGGCGGTACCAAATTACAGTGTAGCCGCAAAAACCGGCACGGTTAAAAAAGCTATGGCGGGAGGGTATACCGAGAGTGAGTATCAATCGCTGTTTGCTGGTTTGATACCGGCCAAAAATCCCCGCTTGGCAATGGTGGTGGTGATTGATGAACCAACAGGCGAAGAGTATTACGGTGGTGCAGTAGCCGCACCAGTATTTGCTGATGTTATGGTGGGTGCCATGCGTTTACTGAATATTGCGCCTGATGCACTTCCCCAAACGCAATTACAGGTGGCGCATCAATGAACTATCAAATGCGTCTTATTGATTTAATGCAACTGGTTGATAGTGACACGGTGTCGACAACAGTGGTTAGCGGTCTGAGTCTGGATAGCCGTCGGCTCAAATCAGGAGATTTGTTTTTTGCCTTAGCTACAGATCTGGAAATCCGAGACCAACATATTAAGCAGGCAGCTAAAGCCGAAATTGCAGCTGTTTGCTATTCAGCAGAAGCACCTTTGAAACCAGAGCTGAGAAAACATCTGCAACAACGGCAAATTGAAATGGTTGCTGTTAATGATTTGAAGGAGCAAACCGCTCGCCTGGCTGCGGCATTCTATCAATATCCTTCGGCAACAATGACGGTCATAGCGGTCACCGGTACCAATGGTAAAACTTCTGTCACCCAGTTTATCGCTCAGGCACTGGAAAACGCCGGTCAACCTTGTGGTGTTATAGGAACATTGGGCAGTGGAAGACTAACTGAGATAAAAGATCACGGCATGACAACGCCGGACCCCGTGCGTTTACAAGCAATGCTTGCAGAAATGCGTGACAACGGAATCCAGTACGTCGCTCTGGAAGCATCTTCACATGCTTTGGAACAGGGACGGCTGAATTTTGTTGATATTAACTATGCCGTATTGACCAATTTAAGTCGGGATCATCTTGATTATCACCAGAGTATGTTGGAGTACGCGGCGGCAAAACAACGTTTATTTGATTTTGCATCGCCAGAGGCTGCAGTAGTCAATGCTGACGATGACTTTGGTCAGCAGATATTGTCTTTACTTAAAAAAAATCAGATTAACAGTGTGGAGTATAGCTGCAGTAATTCCAAAGCAAATGTGTTTGCCAGTGATATTCAGGCGACAACTAATGGCTTGCAATTCAATTTACATAATGCGCAGCAAACAGTGGCCATTCAAACCCGTTTACTCGGCAGATTCAATGTCGAAAATCTATTGGCAACCGCCGGTGTACTTGCGTTAGTTGGTTGGTCAACGGATGAAATTGCCGACGGATTAAATCAATTAACCAGTGTAAATGGACGCATGCAACTGTTGGCGAGCAGTCTGCAACCATCAGTTGTGATTGATTTTGCCCATACTCCAGATGCATTGGAAAAAGCTCTGCTGGGTATGCGTCAACATATGGAAAGTCGTTCGAAACTCTGGTGTGTATTTGGTTGTGGCGGTGAACGCGACAAAGGCAAACGGCCTTTGATGGGGAAAATCGTCAGTGAGTTAGCCGACAAACTGGTCGTTACTGATGACAACCCGCGTGGTGAGGAAAGTATGAAAATCATCGAGCAGATCCTGGCTGGTTGCCACAAACAAGCAGATATTCATATTGAAGCTGATAGAAAGCTAGCGATCGAATACGCCATTATCGATTCTGCTCTTGATGACATGGTCCTTATAGCCGGAAAAGGCCATGAACAATTTCAGGAAGTCGCTGGCGTAAAAACACCTTTTAATGATAACGAGATAGCGATGCAGGCCATACACAAACGTCACTCAGCAACAAGGGTAACTTTATGACCACTATTCACCTGAGCAAAATTGCTGAGCAACTGAACGCCGAGTTACACGGCGAAGATGCCGTGATGACAGGCAGCAAGATTGATAGCCGTCAGATTGAAAATGGTGATTTGTTTGTCGCGCTGTCCGGCGAGAATATGGATGGCCATGATTTTATAGAGCAGGCACGTTTGGCGGGTGCAAGTGGGGCATTAGTTAATCGGTATATTGCCAATGAACTGCCTCAGATTGTGGTTGATGATGTCACCAG
>NZ_DFTU01000013.1:6454-8903 GCF_002379485.1 Methylophaga sp. UBA4204
CCTACGGAGCGATTGCCAGACTATGGCGGGAAAACAGTCATGCAAAAGTTGTCGCGGTAACAGGTAGTAACGGTAAAACCACGCTTAAGGAAATGATTTCATCCATTCTGGCGCAATCTGGCAACGTTTTGTCTACAAAAGGAAATCTGAATAATAATCTTGGTGTTCCGCTTACCCTGACGCGTCTTAATGATAGCTACGATTATGCGGTGATCGAAATGGGCGCAAATCATTCAGGTGAGATTGCCACTCTGGTTGCCATGGCGGAGCCCGATGTTGCTGTAATCAATAATGTCGGCGCAGCGCATCTCGAAGGTTTTGGTTCATTGCAGGGCGTGGCTGAAGCAAAAGGTGAAATCTATGCCGGCCTGAAAGCTGATGGCGTTGCGGTAATCAATGCCGATATGCCTTATGGCGATTTATGGAAACAAATACTCGGAGCGCGCCAACACATCAGCTTTGGGCTGCAGCAACCCGCAGATATTGTCGCATTAGACCTGCAGTTAGCCATTACCGGTAGTCATTTTATGGTGCGACTGGATGGGGTTTGTCATTTTATCTTTTTACCGTTACCCGGAATTCATAATGTCAGCAATGCCTTAGCGGCCATTGCGGTATGTTCAGCGCTCAGCATTGAGCCGGAAGCAATTGTTAAAGGTTTGGCTGCAATCAAAGCTGTTCCGCATCGCTTGCAATTACGCGAAGCGGTTAATAACGCATTAGTGATTGATGATACCTACAATGCTAATCCCGGATCGTTTCGTCAGGCCCTGCAAACTTTGATGCAGTTCCCGGGGGAACATTGGTTGGTACTGGGTGATTTCGGCGAGCTCGGACCAGAAAGTACTGCTATTCATCAACAGTTAGGTCGAGATGCACAGGCAGCTGGTGTGAAACGGTTGTTTACCATTGGGCAGCAAAGCCAGCTGGCCTCGGCAGAGTTTGCTGATAATGCACAGCATTTCAATGAGCTGTCAGAGTTGGAAGCGGAACTGAAAAATGCACTGAATAAAGATGTGGCGTGCTTGATTAAAGGCTCTCGCTTTATGAAGCTGGATAAGCTGGCGGATGCACTGGCCGTTGGAGGAGAAGCCTGATGCTGTTAATACTGAGTGAATATCTGAGCCAGTATTACACCGGCTTTAATGTCTTTCAATATCTGACATTACGGGCCATTTTAGGGGTAATGACCGCATTGGGAATTGCCCTGATTGTGGGTCCTACGATGATCCGACATCTCAGTTTCAGACAGATTGGCCAGGTGGTCAGAAATGATGGACCTGAATCCCATATCAGTAAAACCGGTACGCCCACCATGGGCGGTTCTTTAATACTGGTTGCAATTGCCGTCAGTACCCTACTGTGGGCTGATCTGACAAACCGTTACGTTTGGGTGGTGTTACTGGTTACGCTGCTGTTTGGCACAATTGGCTTTGTTGATGATTACATCAAGCTGGTTCGTCAGGATCCCAAAGGACTGTTAAGCCGTTATAAATATTTCTGGCAATCAGTAGTGGGTTTGGGGGCTGCAATATTTCTGTACATGACAGTACAGACACCCGCCGAAACGCAGCTTATCGTGCCATTTTTTAAAGAAATCATTATCCCTCTGGGGGCATGGTATCTGCTGGTGGTCTATTTGGTCATAGTTGGCAGTAGTAATGCTGTGAATCTGACAGATGGTCTCGATGGTTTAGCGATTATGCCTACGGTAATGGTCGCGGCAGCGTTAGGGCTATTCAGTTATGTTGCAGGACACTTTGAGTTTGCCAATTATCTGCAAATTCCACATATCCCTGGGGCTGGAGAATTAACCGTATTCTGTGCCGCAATGGTGGGTGCTGGATTGGGATTCCTCTGGTTTAACACCTATCCAGCCCAGGTTTTTATGGGTGATGTCGGTGCTTTGGCACTGGGCGCAGCGCTGGGAACGGTTGCGGTTCTGGTACGCCAGGAATTGGTATTACTGATTATGGGCGGGGTTTTTGTCATTGAAACTCTGTCAGTAATGATTCAAGTGGCCTCATATAAATTACGTGGCAAGCGAGTGTTCTTGATGGCGCCAATTCATCATCACTATGAATTAAAAGGCTGGCCGGAACCCCGCATTATTGTTCGATTTTGGATCATCACCGTATTTCTGGTGCTGGTCGGTTTAGCGACGTTGAAAATACGATGACAGCAGAATTACAGCAACATAGTTCTCATTACAGCCTGATTGTTGGACTTGGGCAGACAGGATTGTCATGCGCACGGTTTTTATTGCAGCAGGGTAATGCTGTGGCGGTAATTGATAGCAGTGAAAAACCTACCTGTCTGAATGCTCTGCAAAAAGACTATCCAGAAGTTGTCGTGAAAACGGGTGGTATCCCTGCCGATTGGTTAATGCGAGCTGACAGTATTGTATTGAGCCCCGGCGTTGATCCGCGTTTGCCCCAGATTAAACAGG
>NZ_DFTU01000013.1:8976-15708 GCF_002379485.1 Methylophaga sp. UBA4204
TAAACAGGCAGCAGAAGCCGGGATTGAGATTATTGGTGATATTGAGTTATTTGCACGCCACGCCAACGCCCCCATCATTGCAATAACCGGTTCGAATGGTAAAAGTACCGTCACCACCTTAGTCGGTTTAATGGCACAAATGGCCGATAAAAAAGTTGCAGTTGGCGGGAATCTTGGTACACCGGCATTGGATTTGTTGACTGATCCTGCTCCAGATTTCTATGTACTTGAGTTGTCCAGTTTTCAGATGGAAACAGTGCATTCTATGAATGCATTTGCTTCAGTGATACTCAATGTCAGTCCCGATCATCTGGATCGTTACGATTCGATCGAAGATTACCAGCGTGCTAAACAAAGGGTTTATAACGGTAGCGGTGTCATGGTGATAAACCGAGATGATCCTATTGTCTCTGCGATGGCTGAGGCTGGAAGAGATCAGCTTGGTTTCAGTCTGCATGAATCAACCGGTTATGAGTTTGGTGTACTGACCCAGAGAGGACATCTCTGGCTGGCTGAAGGCGATACGCCGTTAATGCTGGTCAGTGATATGAAAATTGCCGGTAGCCATAATATTGCCAATGCATTGGCGGCATTAGCTCTGGGGTCTGTAATGGGCCTGCCGATGGATGCCATGTTAAAAGCCTTAAAAGAGTTCAAAGGGCTGCCACATCGCTGTCGGTTTGTACGCGAATTACACGGAGTACGCTGGTTTAATGATTCTAAAGCCACTAACGTTGGCGCCAGTATCGCTGCAATAGAGGGTATTGCAGAGAATGGCAAGATTGTTTTGATTGCCGGTGGTGTTGGCAAAGGACAGAATTTTGCGCCGTTAAGACCGATCCTCAATGACTATGTCAGCACTATCGTGTTGATTGGTCAATCTGCTGAAGAAATAGCCAAACATGTACCGGAAACGGTTCAGGTCCATTTTGCAGCAGATATGAAAGCTGCAGTTCAGGCGGCAAATATTTCTGCACAAATGGGTCAACAGGTTCTGCTTTCACCAGCCTGCGCGAGTTTTGATCAGTTTGCCAATTACGCTGATCGTGGCGACCATTTTGAACAGGCTGTCAGGGAGTTGGCGGCATGAGTCGTGTAAGCACCTACTTCGATTCAAAGCTTTTAATGGCCGCATTGGCCTTATTGTTGATTGGTTTGATTATGGTGTGTTCAGCTTCCATTACCATTGCTGAGAACAAAACCGGACAACCATTATATTTCTTTATCAGGCAACTGGCTTTTGCCGGGCTTGGATTGTTTTTTGCCTGGTGTGTGATGTCGATAAGATTGTCTCATTGGCAACAAATGGCACCGATGTTGTTGATGGTTGGTGTTGGTCTATTAGTATTGGTTTTGATTCCTGGGATCGGCAGAGAAGTTAACGGTAGTTCACGTTGGTTACCTTTGGGGCCAGTCAACCTTCAGGTAGCCGAACTGATTAAATTGTTTGCCATTATTTACGTGGCAGATTATCTGCAACGCCATCATGGACAACTAAACACATCCTTATTAAAGGTATTGTCTCCATTACTTTTGTTGAGCGTAGCAGCAGTATTGATGTTAATGCAGCCTGATATGGGCTCCATCGTCGTCATTTTGTCCACCGTATTGGTGATGATGTTTCTGGGCGGTGCCAGATTAGACGTATTTATTGGATTGATCGCCATTCTGGCAGGGTTGTTTACTATGATGGTCTGGCTGGCGCCTTACCGTCTGCAACGTCTACAAAGTTTTATGGATCCCTGGGCCGATCCGTTTGGAAGCGGTTTCCAGTTAACGCAGGCACTAATTGCATTTGGTCGCGGTGATTGGCTGGGAGTGGGTTTAGGCAGCAGCATGCAAAAATTGTTTTATCTGCCCGAAGCACATACAGATTTTTTATTTTCAATTCTGGCAGAAGAACTCGGGTTGATTGGTGCTGTGGCAGTAATCGCTTTGTTTCTGACCATGATTTGGCGTGCGTTGGCGATAGGCCGAGCAGCAGAAGAAGCGGGTCAATTATTCGGCGCACAAGTCGCCTTTGGCATTTCGGTATGGCTGGGGTTACAAGCTTGCGTCAATATTGGCGTCAATATGGGCGTGTTACCTACCAAAGGCCTCACATTGCCATTAATGAGTTATGGCGGTAGTAGTCTGGTTATTGTTTGTGTTGCCATTGGCCTGTTATTGCGAGTAGATCTGGAAACCCGTCAACCAGAAAAAGCGTCAGCGAGGGTCAAACGATGACTCGCGTATTAATTATGGCTGGTGGAACTGGCGGACATGTATTTCCAGCATTAGCTGTGGCTGAAGAACTGCGTTCACGTTCGGTGGATGTTGAATGGATTGGCACAGAGCGTGGTATTGAATCCCGTTTAGTACCAGCAGCTTCCTTTAAATTAAATTTAATTCCGATTAAAGGCTTACGTGGCAATGGCCTTTTCGGTTGGCTGGTAGCGCCGTTAAGGATCTTACGTGCAGTGCTCGAATCCAGAAAAGTGATTAAACGTTTTCAGCCTGATGTGGTGATCGGCCTGGGAGGTTTTGCTTCAGGCCCAGGTGGTCTGGCAGCATGGCTTTCCGGCAAACCGTTATTGATACATGAACAAAATGCTATTGCCGGATTAACAAATCGCTTGCTGGCAAAAATTGCCAAACAGGTATTGCAGGGATTTGAAAACAGTTTTGTTAGCAGTAAGAAAACCAGATGGGTTGGCAATCCAGTTAGAAAAGAAATTGAACAGTTACCTGAGCCACAGATTCGCTATCAGGCACGGGCTCAGAAACCGTTAAAACTATTGGTGCTAGGTGGCAGTCTGGGAGCAAAAAGTTTAAATCAGGTTGTACCGCAGACGCTGGCATTACTCAGTAAAGAACACACAATCAATGTCATTCATCAATGTGGTGAAAAACATCTGGCTGACTGTCAGCTTGCTTATGAACAGGCAGGAGTAGCGGGTACGGTCACCCAGTTTATTGACGATATGGCGAAAGCCTATAGCGAGGCAGATCTGATAATTTGCCGGGCAGGTGCACTGACCGTGGCCGAGGTCGCAGCAACAGGTATCGCGGCAATTCTGGTGCCTTATCCGTATGCAGTAGATGACCACCAGACTCACAATGCTCAGGCATTAAAAGACGCAGGCGCTGCATTACTTATAGCCGATTCAGCACTTAACGCAAAAGATCTGGCAGCAGTAATACGGCCATTACTGGCAAACCGAAAACATTTGGAACAAATGGCAATACAGGCAAGAACATTGGCAAACCCCGGAACAGCAATGCAGATAGCAGATATCTGTCTAGAGTGGGCAAATGGCTAAATTAACCTCAGCAATGCAAAGTCGGGTCAAACATATCCATTTCATCGGAATTGGTGGTGTCGGTATGGGCGGAATTGCCGAAGTACTGCTGAATCTGGGATATCAGGTCAGTGGTTCGGACTTGAATGAAAACAGTTTGATTCAACACCTGCGCCAGCTTGGAGCCAACATCATGATTGGTCATGACGCGGAATACCTTAAAGGTGCTGATGTGGTAGTAGTAACAACCGCAGTGAGCGCTGACAACGTTGAAGTTATGGCGGCTCGTGAACAGCGTATTCCAGTAGTGCCTCGTGCAGAGATGCTGGCTGAATTAATGCGTTTCAGTTATGGCATTGCCGTGGCGGGTACGCATGGTAAAACCACTACAACCAGCTTAACTGCTGCATTGTTAAGTGAAGGCGAGTTGGATCCAACCTTTGTGATAGGTGGTCGATTAAACAGTGCGGGGTCCAATGCAAGATTAGGTACCGGACGTTATTTAGTCGCTGAAGCAGATGAAAGTGATGCGTCCTTTTTATACCTGCAGCCGATGATCGCCATTGTGACCAATATTGATGATGATCATATGGCGACCTACGAAGGGGATTTTGAAAAGCTTAAAGCCACTTTTATTGAATTTCTGCATCACTTGCCGTTTTATGGTCTTGCGGTGTTATGCATAGATGATGAAGAGGTTCAGAGCATATTGCCTGAAGTGACTCGTCCCATTACAACCTATGGCCAGGATGAAAGAGCCGACTTTAGAATCAGTGATCTGCAGCAGTACCAGGGGCAAAGTGAGTTTACAGTCAGTGAAGCTCAAAGTGGTGTGCAATATCAGGTTCGTTTAAATATGCCCGGTCTGCACAATGCACTCAATGCGACAGCTGCTTTAGCCGTCGCCCGTAACTTGGGTGTTGACGTAGCCGCTTGCCAACGGGCGCTATTGAAGTTTGATGGTGTTGGCAGACGCTTCAATATTCTTGGCGAGAAAACCATCGGCCAGGGGCAGGTGTTACTGGTAGATGATTATGGTCATCATCCTACAGAAATTGCAGCGACAGTTGCCGCTAGCCGCGGGGGCTGGCCGGATCGTCGTTTAGTGGTTGTTTTCCAGCCACATCGATATACCAGAACGCGTGATTTGTTCGAAGATTTTGCCCGTGTGCTGTCAACGATAGATGTTTTGGTTGTGCTGGAAGTTTACCCTGCAGGCGAAAATAAAATTGCGGGTGCTGATGCTCGCAGTTTATGCCGTGCCATACGATTGCGTGGACAGGTTGAACCGGTATTTGTGGAAGATAAACAAGCCTTGTTTTCTGTTCTTCCGGGATTACTAAAGGATCAGGATCTATTGCTTACCCTTGGTGCGGGCGATATCGGAACCATCGCTAAAGAGTTGGATCAACAACTTGAGGAGATGAGCTAATGGTCTCCATGTTTAACGAGTTGCAAGGCGAATTGAAAATAAATGAGCCGTTATCTCAGCACACTTCATGGCGAGTTGGCGGAATAGCAAAGCGTTTTTATCAGCCAAAAGATAAAAATGATCTGGCGTCTTTTTTACGCCAGTTGCCAGCTGATGAACCCTTATTATGGTTAGGCTTGGGGAGCAATTTATTAATACGCGATGGCGGTTTTGCTGGCACGGTTATCAGCATGGCCGGAACCATGCAGGCGCTGGATATAGATGATCAAAGAGTTACCGCAGAAGTAGGTGTTTACTGCAGCAAAGTTGCCAAGCAATCCGCCAAACAGGGTTTAAGTGGTGCAGCCTTTCTGGCAGGTATTCCAGGCACATTTGGTGGTGCATTGGCGATGAATGCCGGTGCTCATGGCTGGGAAACCTGGCAGTTGGTCAAAGAGGCAACAACCGTAACGCGTCAGGGCGAGTTGAAAAAGCGTTCAGCCAGTGACTTTAAGGTTGCCTATCGTCATGTCGAACTGCCAGAAAAAGAATGGTTTGTCTCAGCCACATTGGAGCTACAGCTGGGAGATGCAGAAGCTGAAACTGCATTAATTAAACAGCTACTGAAAAAACGCAACGACAGCCAACCCACTAATCAACCTTGTGCCGGTTCAGTATTTCGTAATCCACAAGGCGATTATGCCGGGCGCTTAATCGAGCAGTGCGGTTTGAAGGGATTGCGAGTTGGCGGGGCAAGTGTGTCGCCAAAACATGCCAACTTTATTGTCAATGACGGGGCTGCCAGCGCGGCTGATATTGAAGATTTGATTAATTTAGTCAGACAACGTGTAGAAGCAGAGACAAAAGTGCGATTGATCCCCGAAGTTCACATTATCGGAGAGCACGCATGAGTGAAATAAATATTACTCCACAAAGTTTTGGTCGGGTTGCTGTGTTGATGGGTGGACGTTCAGCAGAACGTGAGATTTCGTTGAAAAGCGGCCGTGCGGTATTAGCTGCTTTACAGTCACTCGGAGTCAATGCTGTTGAGCTGGATGTAGATAAAACGGTTAGTGAACGTTTGCGTCAGGATAAATTTGATCGGGCATTTATTATCCTGCATGGCCGTGGCGGTGAAGACGGTGAAATTCAGGGTGTTTTGCAGTCATTGCAAATTCCTTATACCGGTAGCGGCATCACCGGTGCGGTACTGTCAATGAATAAACGTTTGAGCAAACAGATTTGGCAAAGTCAGGGTTTACCAACACCAAAATATGTGCGCTTAAATCGTCAGTCCAACCCTCAGAAAATTGTTGAAGAATTGGGTTTGCCGATAGTCATCAAGCCGGTCAACGAAGGTTCCAGCATCGGTATGAGTAAGGTGACATCAACCGAAGCACTGCAACAAGCCATCAGCCTTGCTTTTGACTATGACGATGAAGTTATCGCTGAACAATGGGTGCATGGGGCGGAATACACGGTGAGCATTTTGAATGGAGAAGCGCTGCCGGTTATTCGATTAACAACACCCAGAGAGTTTTACGACTTTGAAGCCAAGTATCTGGCGGATTCAACCGAATATTTGTGCCCGTGTGGTTTAAGTGATGCTGATGAAAAACGCTGTCAGCAATTGGCAATCAACGCTTTCAATGCGCTCAACATGTCTGGCTGGGGACGCATTGATGTTATGGCGGATCAGCAAGGTGATTTTTACTTGTTGGAAGCGAATAGTGTGCCCGGTATGACTGACCACAGCCTGGTGCCAATGGCAGCTCGTCAGGCAGGAATCAGTTTTGAAAATCTGGTTGGGCAGGTATTAAAGAGCAGTCTGGAGGGCAAACGCTGATGGCTATCAGACAACGTCCAAAAGCCGGAGCAACACGGACCCGTGTGGTGAAACCACGCGAACAAATGAACTGGCAAAGTAACTTGCGAAATGTCAGTACTGTGTTGGTTCTGTTGATACTGATTGTCGGTGTCGTTTATTTAAACAACACAGATACGCTGCCGATTCAGCATGTCACGGTAGAAGGTGAATAT
>NZ_DFTU01000013.1:15838-16637 GCF_002379485.1 Methylophaga sp. UBA4204
ATTGAGGCGGTAACCCCATATGTGACCGGTAGTTTCCTTGATGTAAACGTGGCAGGAATTCGTGCGGCAGGTGAAGCACTTCCCTGGGTATCACAAATACAGGTAAGACGTGTTTGGCCGGATACCTTGCATTTAATGGTCAGTGAGCATCAGGCAATTGCATTGTGGAATGAAGATGGTCTGGTCAATACACGTGGCCAGGTGTTTTATCCCGAGAGCGGAAAAATGCCTGCCGGACTTATTCAGTTATTTGGGCCTGAAGGCAGCAGTGAGTTGATGTCACGGCAACTGGTGACTATTCAGCAGTCTGTAGATTCGCTTGGATTAAGGGTGAAAAGTCTGACCATGGATGAGCGCCGTTCCTGGCAGGTGAAATTTACAGATGATATGCAGCTGCAATTGGGACGTGCAGAAAGTGAGCAGCGATTAGCCCGATTTATTCGAGTATTTGAAGGCCCGTTGGCCAGTTACCGCGATCAAATCAAAATTGTGGATATGCGCTACACCAACGGACTTGCAGTTGTTTGGAAAACCGGTAAGCAACCTGATTTTAATGGAATTGTGTAATGTCGAAACGAATTGAAAGAGAACTGATTGTCGGACTGGATATCGGCACTTCCAAAGTGGTAGCGATCGTGGCAGCGCCGATTCTGGATGCCGGTCCCAATGACAATAAACTGGAAATTATCGGTATCGGTTCGCATCCGGCCAGAGGCATGAAAAAAGGGGTAGTGGTCAATATTGAATCTACTGTGCAATCCATTCAGCGAGCGGTAGAAGAAGCCGAGCTGATGGCTGG
>NZ_DFTU01000013.1:16781-17220 GCF_002379485.1 Methylophaga sp. UBA4204
GAGCTGATGGCTGGATGCCAGATCCACTCTGTATTTGCCGGGATTGCCGGGAGTCATATTCGTAGTCTGAACTCACATGGCACCGTAGCCATTCGAGATAAGGAAGTGACACAGGGCGATTTGGACCGGGTACTGGATGCCGCTCGGGCAGTTCATTTCCCTGGCGATCAGCAATTACTGCATGTATTGCCTCAGGAATTCATTATCGATAACCAGGAAGGTATACGTGAGCCTATCGGCATGTCAGGAGTACANNAGTACGGCTGGAAGCCAAAGTGCATCTGATTACCGGGGCTGTCAGTGCCGCTCAAAACATCACCAAATGTATCGAGCGCTGTGGATTGATTGTTGATGGAATCATATTGGAACAGATGGCTTCCAGCTACTCGGTACTGGAACAGGACGAGAAAGAACTCGGTGTCTGCATCGTCGATATCGG
>NZ_DFTU01000013.1:17325-23566 GCF_002379485.1 Methylophaga sp. UBA4204
GGTGTCTGCATCGTCGATATCGGTGGAGGTACAACGGATATTGCCGTGTTTATTGATGGTGCCATACGTCATACCGCTGTGATTCCGATCGCTGGCGATCAGGTTACTAATGATATTGCGGTGGCCTTACGTACGCCCACCCAGTATGCCGAAGAAATCAAAATCAAATATGCCTGTGCACTGACACAACTGGCACGGGAAGATGAAACCATAGAAGTGCCAAGTGTCGGAGACAGACCTCCTCGTCAACTGGCGAGACAGACACTGGCCGAAGTGGTTGAACCACGTTATGAAGAATTATTAATGCTGGTACAGGCTGAACTGCGTCGCAGTGGCTTTGAAGAAATGTTAGCTGCCGGAGTGGTATTGACCGGAGGCAGTTCAAAAATGGAAGGTGCAATCGAACTGGCAGAAGAAGTTTTCCATTTGCCGGTAAGGCTTGGTGTACCCCAGCATGTTGGTGGTTTAGTAGATGTAGTACGTAATCCAATCCACGCCACAGGTGTGGGTTTATTACTGTTTGGAAATGAACAAGTGAGTACCGGACACAGTGAATCTGTGATCTCGGATGGTTTTAAAGGAATGCTTGCCAGAATGAAAAGTTGGTTTCAGGGCAATTTCTGAGCAAGCCTTGTTAGTAAATAAAGAGGGGAGAAAATCATGACATTTGAATTGATTGATACATATACAGCAAATGCGGTTATCAAAGTCATCGGTGTAGGTGGCGGTGGCGGTAACGCTTTGGAACACATGGTGGCCAATAAAATCGAAGGTGTTGATTTTATCTGTGCCAATACGGATGCACAGGCTTTACGTAAAAGTAATGCCACTACACATTTACAATTAGGTACTGATATTACTAAAGGGCTGGGTGCCGGTGCCAACCCTGATGTAGGTCGACAAGCTGCATTGGAAGACCGTGAACGTATTATGGAAGTCATCAGCGGCGCTGATATGGTCTTCATCACTGCTGGTATGGGCGGCGGTACAGGTACCGGAGCTGCGCCAGTAGTCGCACAAGTTGCTAAAGAGATGGGAATTTTAACGGTTGCAGTTGTCACCAAACCATTTCCTTTTGAAGGCGGCAAAAGACTGAAAGTGGCTACCGCTGGTATTGAAGAGTTAAGTCAGCATGTAGATTCACTGATTACTATTCCAAATGAAAAACTGCTGAAAGTGTTGGGTAAGGAAATGAGCCTGCTTAATGCGTTTAAATCAGCTAATGATGTCCTGCTGGGTGCAGTTCAGGGTATTGCCGAACTGATTACCCGTGAAGGTATGATTAACGTTGACTTTGCTGACGTACGCACAGTTATGTCTGAGATGGGTATGGCTATGATGGGAACCGGCCGGGCTTCAGGTGAAAACCGCGCTGCAGAAGCCGCCAGACTGGCTGTTTCAAGCCCGTTACTGGAAGATGTTGATTTGGCGGGTGCGCGTGGCGTACTGGTTAATATCACCGCTGGCCTGGATATGAGTATTGGTGAATTTGAAGAAGTGGGTAACACTATTAAAGAATTTGCTTCAGAGGACGCAACAGTAGTGGTTGGTACGGTGATTGATCCTGATATGACCGATGAGTTACGGGTAACCGTAGTGGCAACCGGGTTGGGCGTTGCAAGAGCGGCAGTAGCAAAACCCGTTGAGACGACAACCGCAGCACCGCAAATCGAAATTGTTAAGAAGCCGGTTGACATTGACTATGATGAACCAACTGTTTTACGAAATGGTCGTAACAACGAACATAAACAAGTGGCTAATGGTGATGTCAACATGGATTATCTGGACATTCCGGCATTTTTGCGAAGACAGGCTGATTAATGTAGATGGTGAAGTCGTATAAGCCTATGATATTATTGTCAGATAATTAAACTAGAAAAGGGGGTAAAGCACCTTGATAAAGCAACGAACATTGAAAAATGTGATTCGTGCCACAGGTGTGGGATTGCACAGCGGTGAAATGGTCTATTTAACGCTGCGTCCGGCTGCCCCTAATACTGGCATTATTTTCCGACGAGTCGATCTGGATCCGGTTGTTGAAATCGAGGCCAAAGCTGAAAATGTGGGTGAGACAGCCCTGTCAACCACATTGATTCAGAATGGTCAGCGGGTCTCAACAGTGGAACATTTACTTTCAGCCTTTGCCGGGCTGGGTATCGATAATGCTTATATTGATCTCAATGCAGCAGAAGTTCCTATCATGGACGGCAGTGCCGGACCTTTTGTGTTTCTGGTGCAATCTGCAGGTATTGAAGAACAGGCAGTTGCTAAGCAATTTATCCGTATTAAAAAGCCTGTATTACTGGAAGATGGTGATAAATGGGCCAAGTTCGAGCCATTTGAGGGATTCAAAGTCTCTTTTACCATTGATTTTGAGCACCCGGCCTTTACCGGCAGACCACAACAGGTTGATGTTGATTTCTCCTCCACATCATTTGTTCGTGAAGTCAGTCGTGCCAGAACCTTCGGTTTTATGAAAGATATCGAAAAACTGCGGGAAATGAATCTGGCGCTGGGTGGTAGTATGGATAATGCCATTGTTGTAGATGATTTCCGTGTTTTAAATGAAGATGGTCTTCGTTATGAAGACGAGTTTGTCCGTCATAAAGTACTTGATGCGATCGGTGATTTATACCTGTTGGGCCATAGTCTGATCGGTGCATTCGTCGGACATAAATCCGGTCATGAAGTGAACAATCGACTGTTACGCAAACTCATTGCTCAGGAAGATTGTTGGGAACTGGTAACTTTTGAAGAAGATGCTGATGCACCTATTGTGTTCAGTCGGCCTGCCGCTTCAATTGTCAGCTAGGAGTTGTCACGAGTTTTACCTCGCTTAGCGAGTTTATGCAGCGCTGTTTTGAGCTGACCATCGTCTAACCCGGCGGCGGTCTGAGCAATCAGCGCTGCGTTGTTATTAGACATATCGATCATATTAGATTTTGCCGACTTCTCGGTCGGGTGCTGAGGTTTTACTTTTACCTCAACACGTTCAATTTGCGTAGACAACTCGCTGGAAAATGTTTTACAAATAGTAGCGGAATGAAAGCGTAATAAGCTGGCAATTGCCGCGTTTTCTGTATGTATGATGATTTTATTGTCTTTCATATTCGCCAGCTGGCAATGTCCTGCGAACTGCGAAGGTAAAATTTCTTGCAGAATGCTGTTAAGCTGGGTTAATTTTTGAGCGCGCTTCGAAATTTGTTGTAATTGCTGGTTTGCCTGGCAAACAGTACTGAAATGAAGCGGTTTATTTGACATGTCTCAATCCGGGACGAGGATAAGTATGCAGATTATCATAATATCCGCCGACAATACCGGCCACAAGCATTGGCATTTAAGCCGAACGAAATTGATGCTGCTAGTCACATTTCTATTAACCATGACGATTGCGATAACTGTCTCTACAATGAATTATATAAAAGATAAGACAGCTATTAACGATACAGTAGACTCAAAATTTTTCCCAACCGCTCGACTCCTCACCCCGAAAACCGATCCCCTCTCTATCAGTGATGACACAACCGCAAATGAAGCCATTCAGGGTTTTTACGCGCAGCAGTTAGGGGGCTTACAGGCTGAGGCCATTCGTCTGAAAATGCTTAGTCAGCGATTAGCTGAAATTGCAGGTTTTGAACTTTCTGACTTTGATTTGGAATTTGCTCCCGGGATGGGGGGTATTGAAAATTCCGGTGACTGGTTATCAAACGCCGAATTTGAAGAAAGTCTGGTTCGTCTCTCACAGGATTTTGCTGATCAACAGGATACCTTGACGGCATTACAAGAGTTTCTGATTACAAATGAGAATATCGCCGGAGCCATACCAAGTGGTCGTCCTGTGGTTGATGGCTGGTTATCTTCTTTCTATGGCTATCGCGTTGATCCATTTAATGGGAAAAAAGCTTTCCATGATGGACTCGATTTTGCCGGAAAAACCGGTAGCTCAGTGATTTCTGTGGCGGATGGAATTGTCAGCTGGGCGGGCATGCGTGGTGGATACGGTGGACTGGTTGAAATTGACCATGGAAATGGCTATGTAACCCGCTATGCGCATAACAAAACCATCAATGTCAGTACCGGAGATCGTGTTAACAAAGGAGATGTTATTGCGCTGATGGGATCAACTGGTCGTTCAACTGGACCTCATGTTCATTTCGAAGTATTAAGAGACGGTAAATCCGTTAATCCGTTTAATTACATCGAATAATTCCTCTTGTATTTGAAAAATCAGACACCACTTAAAAAAATGCGGTGAGTCTTCGATCTTCCCAACAGTACGCGTTATAATCACGCGTTTAATCAAACTGTCGTCAATTCGGCACATTCAACAGGTAGTTTAAGTCATGGTAGGCAAGTTTTTCAGTAAGGTTTTTGGCAGTCGTAACGATCGTGTAATCAAAAAACTGCAAAAACAGGTCAGCCTCATCAATGAATTGGAAAGCGAGTATGAAAAGCTTGACGATGCCGCTTTAAAATCCAAAACCATAGAATTCAAACAAAGACTGGATGATGGGCAAACACTGAATGATATCCTGGTAGAAGCATTTGCTGTCGTACGTGAAGCCGGTAAACGCATTATGGAAATGCGCCATTTTGACGTGCAGTTGATAGGCGGTATGGTGCTGAATGACGGAAAAATTGCCGAAATGAAAACCGGCGAGGGTAAAACGCTGGTAGCTACGCTCGCAGTATATTTGAATGCCCTGAGCGGGGAAGGCGTCCATGTTATTACCGTCAATGATTACCTTGCCAAACGTGATGCGGCCTGGATGAGCAAACTTTATGGTTTCCTCGGTTTGACCACAGGCGTCATTGTCAGTGGACTGAGTGGTGACGAACGGCGTGCAGCATATGCTGCAGATATTACCTACGGTACCAATAACGAATTTGGTTTTGATTACCTGCGCGATAACATGGCCTTTCGTCTCGAAGATAGAGTGCAGCGTCCATTAAATTTTGCTGTTATCGATGAAGTTGACTCCATCCTAATTGACGAAGCCCGCACGCCATTGATTATCTCTGGGCCAGCTGAGGACAGTTCTGAGCGTTATGTGCAGATAAACAAGTTGATTCCCAGTCTGACCCGGCAGGAAGGTGAAGATGAAGATATCACCGTGCCGGGTGATTACACCATTGATGAAAAAAACAAACAGGTACATTTTACCGAAGCTGGCCATGAAAAAATTGAGCATTTATTAACCGAAACAGGCCTGTTGGATGAAGATGCCAGCCTGTATGATGCGGCCAATATTGGTTTGATGCATCACGTAACTGCAGCGCTTCGTGCACATGTATTATTTCATCGGGATGTTGAATACATTGTTCAGGATGATCAGATAATCATTGTCGACGAATTTACCGGTCGTACCATGCCCGGACGTCGCTGGTCAGAAGGCTTACACCAGGCTATTGAAGCCAAGGAAGGGGTCAAAATTCAAAACGAAAACCAGACCCTCGCTTCCATTACTTTCCAGAATTACTTCCGTCTTTACAAAAAGCTGTCCGGCATGACCGGTACAGCGGATACTGAAGCCTATGAATTGCAGTCAATCTATGGTCTGGAAGTTGTGGTTATTCCGACACATCGTCCAATGCAGCGTAAAGACGAAGCCGATAGAATTTATCTGACAGCAAAAGAAAAGTTTGATGCGATATTGCTTGATATTCAGGACTGTGTGCAGCGAAAACAACCTGTTCTTGTCGGTACGGCCTCAATTGAAAGCTCAGAATATCTGGATAAATTACTGACCAAAGCCAAAATTCCACATGAAGTTCTGAACGCAAAATTTCATGAAAAAGAGGCACATATTATCGCTGAAGCGGGTAAACCGGGATCAGTTACTATCGCAACCAATATGGCGGGTCGTGGTACAGATATTGTTCTCGGTGGCAGTCTTGAAGCAGAGCTGGACAAGCTGAGTGAAGAGGCTGATGAAGCTGCTAAAGCTAAAGTGAAAGCCGAATGGCAACAACGTCATGATTTGGTTTTGCAAGCGGGTGGTTTACATATTATCGGTACCGAACGACATGAATCACGTCGTATTGATAATCAGCTGCGTGGTCGTTCCGGTCGTCAGGGTGATCCGGGCTCAACCCGTTTTTATCTGTCGCTCGAAGATAACCTGATGCGGATTTTTGCTTCTGAACGCATGGCCGGATTGATGCAGAAACTGGGTATGGAAGAGGGTGAAGCTATTGAGCATCCATGGGTCAGCAGAGCCATTGAAAATGCTCAACGTAA
>NZ_DFTU01000013.1:23653-24087 GCF_002379485.1 Methylophaga sp. UBA4204
GCCATTGAAAATGCTCAACGTAAGGTTGAAGGACACAACTTTGATATTCGTAAACAGTTACTGCAGTTTGATGATGTTGCCAACGATCAACGTAAAGTAATTTATGAGCAGCGCAATGAATTAATGGCTGCGGATGATGTATCAGAAACAATTGTTTCAATGCGTAGCAGCGTCATTAACGACGTTATCAGTCTGTACATTCCACCTAATAGTATTGATGAACAATGGAATGTCAGTGGACTGGAACAGGCTTTACGCGATGATTTCGCTCTGGAATTAGATATCAGCGGCTGGTTGGAGGCAGATGATAATCTGCACGAAGAAAGTTTGCGTGAAAGAATTATCGAGGAAGCCGAAGCAGCCTGTCAGGCAAAAGAAGCTACTGTCGGGGCTGAGTTGATGCGTCATTTTGAAAAAGCCATCATGCTGCAAAC
>NZ_DFTU01000081.1:0-2353 GCF_002379485.1 Methylophaga sp. UBA4204
GGTCAGGCCGTTGATCAGCACGTCGTTGCGATAAGTCTCGACAAAGTCCAGGGCGATGCGAAAGTAGCTGGCCTTGAGGGTACGGAAAGTTTCGCTGGAAAGTACTACACCGTTGGTGGCGAGTTTGCGAAAGATGGCCTTGGCATAATCGATGGACATCTTGGACAGGCCGGCTTCGGCGTTGTCCGCTGACAGGTCCTGATGCTTGTGATCATAGTTGTCAGCAATGTCGACCTGACACAAACGGTTGGTGGCATTGTTGCGGTACATTTCCGACAGGATGCCGATTTCCAGACCCCAGTCGCTGGGAATACGAATATCGTTTAATACATCACGGCGAAACGAAAACTCACCGGCCAATGAATAGCGAAAACTGTCCATGTAATCCAGATAATCACTTGGTCCCATGACCGATTTGAGAGCACGTAACAGGGGGGTAATTAATAGACGATTCACCCGGCCATTCATTTTCCCGCCGGCGACCCGGGCGTAATAACCTTTACAGAACTCGTAATTAAACATTGGATTGGCAACAGGATAAATCAGTCGAGCCAACAGTTCGGTACTGTAGGTGGTAATGTCGCAATCATGCAGGGCAATTGATTCTGCTTTTCCAGAAGCTAAAATATAACCCATGCAATACCAGACATTACGCCCCTTACCGGCCTGATGAGGGGCAAGATTCAGGGCCTGTAACTCTGCATCAATAGCACTTAACCGTGGTCCATCGTGCCACATGATCCGATGATGTTGTGGGAGGTCCGCGAAAAAGCTCAACGCATGTTTATACTCATCAGCACTGGCTCTATCCAGTCCAATCACAATTTCAGATAAATATGGCACTGTTTTCAACTGTTGAACAATTGCTGGAAGCGCCTCTCCCTGCAGTTCTGAAAATAATGAGGGTAGCAATAATCCCATTGGACGCTGTTGACTGAAATGTACAAGATCCTGCTCTAAATCAGCCAGATGACGATGCGTAAGATTATGTAATGTTGTGATAATACCGTTCTGATGAAAATCTGCCATGTGAGCCTCTTGTGATTTTAATGCACTATTGCTGTGCTTATATGGAGCTGCTTCAAGACTTGTTGTACGCCTTCAGCCCAACCTCGTGGACCGCAATGTGTTGCCTTCATAACATCATGATGGCGAGTTAATTTGGGTAATGAATTTACCGGTGAAGGGATCAATAGGGCCATGTCGGCTGTTTCCAGCATGGCCACATCATTTTGACTGTCTCCAATCGCCAGGCTGGTAAAGCGTTTATCAGGGCAAAAATGTTCGTAAACCTGTTTAAGCCATTCGATAGCCTGGCCTTTGTCACATTGACCGGAAACGTGTAAAAAGCGGCCACCGATTAATACCTGGGCGCCCCGTTTACGGACTTCTTCAATAAATTGTTTTTGTTTACCGGGATTGCCATGCCAGGCCAGCGCTTCGCCATATTGTCTTCTGGCAGCACGCGCAGCTGCATGAACATCCAGGCCGGTCATGGCAATGATTCCATCTATACCTGCCTGCGCAAACGTAGTGAAATCATCACTAAATAAAGGTTTCACTGATTTGATAATCGCCTGCCAATGCGCGCGGGGCTGAACAAATTCTTTTACCCAATATTGACCACTTGTTTTGGTCTCGGCTGGTTGCTCTGGAAAATAATCAACCGGAATAAAAA
Organism: Methylophaga sp. UBA4204; assembly: GCF_002379485.1. Lineage (NCBI taxonomy): Bacteria > Pseudomonadati > Pseudomonadota > Gammaproteobacteria > Thiotrichales > Piscirickettsiaceae > Methylophaga > Methylophaga sp. UBA4204. The sequence continues at coordinate 1,679 of NZ_DFTU01000081.1, forward strand.
TAGCGGCGCCATTTTCACAGATAAATGGATGAGGGTTATCCAGAGAAGCATTTATCTGTTCAATTTCCGACTGGGTTTTGCTACTGACCGGAATCAGCGGGATTTGTAACTGTTTGAGATTTTGTAACACGGGATCCGCCTCATCATGCCGGTAGTTATGATGATCCAGAAGACTGCCATCCAAATCAGTAAAAACCAGTAAGGATGCTTTGGGGCAGGTAACTGAAGGAGTCGATTTTTTCGGACGTTTCAAGGCCACAATTTCTCTTTCCATATTGAGTTCAAAAACATAATCCATTTGCTCCGGCAAAGTTTCCAGACAGTGTTGAGTGATACGTTGGTAATACTGAATAAAACGCGAAATATCCTCAGCAGTCATAATTTTGTTGCTTACTGTAGCGGCTGTTTGTTGCAGTTTTTCTTCCTGTTCCAGTCGCCAGTTATAAACGCAATCAAAATTAGGGGCCTTAAGCATGATCCAGCTATCAACACGCTGAAAAGGGGCAGGGTAGTCCTGTTCGAGCTTTTGATTCACATAACGTCGCCAATAGACATCTGGATCATCATTCTGTTCTAAAGCATTAACTGGCAGCGTTAACATTTCATCCGTTTGAGGACAGGCCCCCATGCACCAGCCTTCCAGAATAATAAATTTGGGGGCAACCTCTAATACCG
>NZ_DFTU01000081.1:2438-2927 GCF_002379485.1 Methylophaga sp. UBA4204
TCTAATACCGGCCATTGCTCAATAGGGAGTCGATCATCATGCGCTTTATCAAACCGCGGAATGGCAATGTTTTTTCTCTCCGAGAGCAATTTATCGAGGGTCGTCAATGCCAGTTCAATATCATGTGTTCCCGGCACCCCACGAGTCGCTAATAAAGGATGAACTGAATTCGCTAAATCAATGCGTTGTTGATGGGTGAGATAAAAGTCATCGAGAGAGAGGGCAATGGCAGTCTGATGGTGTTTAGTGATGAGTAACTGCACCAGACATTCGGCTAAGGTACTTTTTCCGGACCCTTGCGCACCATGAATGCCGATGATTATAGGGCGCTTTGCTCTTTTTTGGTGCAATATAAAATCATCAGTAATGTCTGAAAACCAGTGATCAATCTGTTGAGCATATTTAGCTGAGAGCTGATGCGCGCTCAGGAAATTCTGAATGTTTGTAGAGGGATTGACCATCACCATTGCCTGTTCCAATCGATATTAA
>NZ_DFTU01000034.1:0-487 GCF_002379485.1 Methylophaga sp. UBA4204
TCCGTATTCAATTTCATAATCAAATCAAAAATACCTTCAGCAGTCTGGTGATCCAGATTTCCGGTAGGTTCATCAGCCAACAGGCAGGCAGGTTTTGTAATTAATGCGCGAGCCAGTGCCGCACGCTGACGTTCACCACCCGATAATTCGCTGGGTTTATGATGTGCCCGGTGACCCAGTCCTACCTGTTGTAACAGTTCATTGGCCTGTTGTTTGGCTGCCTTGGGATGCATGCCGCCAATAACCAGTGGCATAGCAACGTTTTCTTCTGCCGTGAACTCAGGTAGTAAATGATGAAACTGGTAAACAAAGCCTAATGATTGATTGCGTAATTTACTGAGATCATTGACTGAAAGTTTGCTGATATCCTGACCCAATACCTCAATTTTTCCGTCAGTTGGACCGTCCAGTCCGCCAAGCAGATGCAATAGCGTACTTTTACCGGAACCTGAACTGCCGACTATCGCAATACGGTCACCAGCAAGCA
>NZ_DFTU01000034.1:563-1996 GCF_002379485.1 Methylophaga sp. UBA4204
AGATTAATATCCTGTAATACCGGGGTTTCCAGATTACCGTCTTTATAGCGCTTTACCAGTTTTTCGCAGCGAATTACCGTGTTATCAGTCATAACGTAAAGCCTCAGCCGGTTTAACCTGAGCGGCACGCCAGGAAGGATAGATAGTCGAAAGAATGGATAAAACAAAGGCAGTAATACCAATCACCGTGACATCGTTCCAATGCAAATCGGAAGGCAGGTCACTGATGTAATACACTTCTGCTGGCAGGAACTGGTAACCTAAAATGGTTTCTATCCAGGCGATAATGTTAGACACATTCAACGCCAGAATGACCCCACCTATCACCCCCAGAATTGTGCCAATGAGACCAATAACAATACCCTGCACCATGAAAATCCCCATGATGCCGCGCGGTGACATGCCCAGCGTCCTCAAAATGGCAATATCTGCATATTTATCGGTTACCATCATTACCAGCGTTGAAACGATGTTAAATGCCGCAACGGCCACAATCAGCATCAGAATGACAAACATCACGGTTTTTTCGGTTTTTAAGGCACGGAAAAAGTTAGCATGCTGGTAAGTCCAGTCAGCTGCGCGATATTCTGCAGGCAGGGTTTGTAAAAGCTCTCGGGTAATTCTTGGAGCCTGATAGACATCGTCCAGTTGCAATCGCAGGCCCGTTACTTTGCCGGGTATGCGGAATAAATTAGCGGCATCCTCAATATTCATGATGGCTAACGCACTGTCATATTCATACATGCCGATTTCAAAAACACCTGATACGGTCAAACGTTTCAGTCTGGGAATAACCCCGGCAGGGGTTGGGGTAACGTGTGGTGTGATCACCGTGATTTTATCGCCGGTGCCCACGCCCATGGCAATGGCTAAATCCTTACCCAGAATAATGCCGTAACTGCCCGGTTGCAGTGAGTCAAAGCGACCCTGAATGATTTTGTCACCAATACTGGAAACCTTAGGCTCCAAAGCGGGATCAACCCCACGGATTTGGGTGCCTCGAACCCGGCTACCCTGATTCAGCATTGCCTGGCCTTCAACAAAAGGAGCAGTATTTATAACTCTTGGGAAGCCTTCGATAAGTACCTCGGCCTTTTCCCAGTCAGCCAGTGTGCCATCCGAGCCGGTGACAAAAGCATGTGATGTCATACCGAGAATGCGTTCGCGTAATTCCTTTTCAAAACCATTCATTACCGATAACACGGTAATCAATGCGGCCACACCGAGCGCGACGCCCAGCATAGAGGTCATCGAGATGAATGAAATAAAATGATTACGCCGTTTAGCCCGGGTATAACGGGCGCCGATATAGACACTTAGAGGTCTGAACATATATTCGCTCTGGCAAAAAGCCCGCTATTACAGCGGGCTAGTGCATATTATTTTGGGTTGACGGTTTGGGTACCGTTTTCGGTGCCTAGTAACAACACGTC
>NZ_DFTU01000034.1:2144-6080 GCF_002379485.1 Methylophaga sp. UBA4204
TGCATTGCAAACAGGCCATTGGTCACTACACCGACAATATCGTTCAGTGTTTTTTCCAGTTTGATAGGTTCCATAATATCCAGACCATGCACATCCAGAATGACATTATGGTTATCGGTGATCACGCCTTCACGATAAACTGGCTGACCGCCCAGTTTAACGATTTCACGGGCGACATAGCTACGCGCCATCGGGATCACTTCAACCGGTAACGGGAATTTGCCCAGCACATCAACCAGTTTGGTTGCGTCAGCAATACAGACAAATTTATCAGCCACTGCTGCAATAATTTTTTCGCGGGTTAATGCACCGCCACCACCTTTAACCAGTTGCAGATTGTGGTTTGATTCATCTGCACCATCTACATATACCGCGACTTCTTTAACCTCGTTTAAATCAAAAACATGAATGCCGTAATCCTTGAGCCGTTGGGTGGAAGCATTTGAACTGGATACAGCACCTTCAATACGACCTTTAATGGTAGCTAACGCATCAATAAAGTGATTAACGGTAGAGCCGGTGCCAACACCTACGACACCATCAGTGGTAATGTATTCCAAAGCCGACCACGCAGCTTGTTTCTTCATTTCATCAGCAGTCATTGCGATTCCTTGTTAATTTGAATGGCTTGATTTTATCCGGCTAATTATAGAGATAAATGATGGTCAATGGTAACGTAGTCATCTTTGTTAACCTAACAGACTGAATCTGGAACACCATGCTCACAGGCTATGTAGAAAAAATCCTTAAAGCGCGCGTCTACGATGTCGCTATCGAAACCCCTTTGGATTTGATGCCAAGATTATCCAAGCGGCTGAATAATCAGATTCTGATTAAACGCGAAGACTTGCAGTCGGTTTTTTCCTTTAAATTGCGTGGTGCCTATAACAGGATGAGCCACTTAACCGATGCTGAGCGAAAGCAGGGGGTGGTCGCCGCTTCAGCAGGTAATCATGCGCAAGGTGTTGCGCTGGCCGCCAGCAAAATGGGTATTTCCGCCATCATTGTTATGCCGATAACTACGCCACCAATCAAAGTGGAAGCGGTACGTATGTTGGGTGCTGACATTACTTTGCATGGTAATAGTTACGATGAAGCGTTTGATTATGCCAAGCAAGTTTCTGCTGATGAGGGACGGGTGTTTATCCATCCTTATGATGATCCTCTGGTGATAGCCGGACAGGGCACCATTGCGATGGAAATCATGCGCCAGCATCCCGATCCAGTTTATGCAGTATTTATTCCGGTAGGTGGCGGCGGTTTGCTAGGCGGAATGGCGGCTTATATAAAAGCCATCTGGCCTGAAATCAAAATTATTGCAGTTGAACCTGCCGATGCTGCGAGTCTCAAAGCCGCTCTGGATGCCGGTGAAAGAGTCAAACTGGATCAGGTAGGGTTGTTTGCCGATGGAACTGCGGTCAGACAGGTTGGTGAAGAGCCATTCCGGATTGCACAAAAAACGGTTGATCATGTGGTGACGGTGGAGACCGATGAAATCTGTGCTGCGATAATGGATGTGTTTGATGATACCCGCTCAATTGCCGAGCCTTCAGGGGCGTTATCGATTGCCGGTGCCAAAAAATATATTCAGCAAAATGGTTTGTATGACAAAACCATGGTGGTTATCAACAGCGGCGCAAATATGAATTTTGATCGGCTCCGGCATGTGGCAGAACGGGCTGAAATTGGGGAACGCCGGGAAGTATTGTTTGCCGCAACCATTGACGAGCAGCCGGGTAGTTTCCAACGCTTCTGCAAGACTTTGGCGGAACGCGGAATAACCGAGTTTAATTATCGATATGCTGATAAACAGCAGGCACAGGTGTTTGTTGGGGTGCGGATGTCTGGTCGTGAAGAAGAACGACAGATTCTCTTTGAAAACCTGACTCAAGCGGGCTACCAGTGGATCGATTTTAGCGATAATGAAATGGCGAAATTACATGTTCGTTATATGGTTGGTGGCCATGCACCTCAAGCTGAAAATGAACGTCTGATTCGTTTTGAATTTCCGGAACGACCGGGGGCCTTGTTACGTTTTCTGACACATATCGGTCAGCGCTGGAATATCAGCCTGTTTCATTATCGTAATCATGGAGCAGCGTATGGCCGGGTGCTGGTTGGGATTCAAGTAGCACCTGAATTCAATGAAGAATTTCAGGCGTTCCTGGATAATCTTGGCTATGTCCACTGGTTGGAAACCGACAACCCGGCCTACGATTTGTTTTTAAAGTAAGCCTAGGGCTTGTTTATCTTTCAGAGCAACTACTGCTGGAGACGCATTTCGTCAAACGAAGCGGAAATGAAAGAACTATAAGTCTTAATCCGTTAGTGTGGTGGTATCACTGATCAATTGAATTTGGCCATGGACATCAACTGAGACTTTATTGCTGCCAGCTTCAAGTGCTACAGGTGCACTTTTGCTGCTCATATCGGCGGACATCATCATGCTGCTTTCCATGCGATGAACCGGCGCATAGCCGCTGGTATTGACTGACATATTAACCAGGCGATAACCCGGTTCATCAAATTGCTGCTGAATTAACGATGCTTTATTACGAAACTTGCTGATAGCCTGTTGCATCAGGTCGTTTTGAGTTGATTCGATTAATTCGTCGGATAATGAAAATTCCATGGATTGTACTGTGCCAAGAGATTGAATTTCACCCAATAATTCGCTCATCTGATTGAAATCGTGACTGTCTAAGCGAATTTGCTGGCTTACCTGCCAGGAGACGATTTGACTGTCTTTATACATCGGGCGGGTTTGGTAGCCGGTGGTTTGAGATTTGACCGCATCAAAATCTTTGATTTTCGCCAGTAACTGATTGCTGCGTTGATTGACCTGCTGACCCAATTTAGCCGGATCTGTGCCATTAAGCATTACCTGAATCACACTGCTTACCTTGTCATTTGCCACTTCGGTGGCGGCTGTTGCATTGAGATTGATTAGGTTAAAGTTTATTTCTGTTTCAGCTGCAGCAGACGCGGAATAAAACAACATGGCAACAATAAAAAAAGTGTTTTTCATAAAGTGATGGTTCCTGTGAGAAGTGGATTGAAGTGTTATTTGGCTTGCTGTCGGTGCAGCTTGATTGCTAAATTAGCAGGATTTGACTGACACTGTCAGCTGATTACCGCACAAAAATTATTTTTAATATTGAGGATAGACATGAAAGCTGAACAAAAAATTCTGCCTGATTCTGATACGTTGATCGAGGCTGCTGCCGAACATTTTGTGGTGACCGCCCGTTCAGCCATTGCCAAAAGAGGAGTATTTTATGTTGCGCTTGCCGGTGGTTCGACACCAAAAGGACTGTATCAGAAACTGGCGACTTCACCTTATATCGAACAGATAGATTGGGCAAGAGTGCAGATATTTTTTGGTGATGAGCGCTGTGTGCCGGCCACTCACGATGACAGCAACTTTAAAATGGCCAGACTGGCAATGCTGGATCATTTACCTATCCCGGCTGAGAATGTGCATCGCATGCCTACCGAAAGTGGCGATGCTGCTGAGGTTGCAACTCGTTATGCCAGTACCATCAAAATGGTGATGGAAGATAATCCTTTTGATCTGGTGCTCCTCGGGTTAGGGCCTGATGGTCATATTGCTTCACTGTTTCCAGATACTCCCGCACTGGACGTTACCGATACGCTGACAACCAGTCTGTTTGTGGAGAAATTTCAATCCTGGCGCGTAACATTGACCTATCCGGTAATCAACTCAGCCAGACAGGTGATTGTGTTTATCGCCGGTGAAGCGAAAGCAGATATTGTCAGAGATATTACCAGTGAGGCGGTATCCGGCTTACCGGTTCAGCGGCTCGCGCCGACAGGTGATTATTACTGGTTTATGGACCAGGCTGCTGCGGCACAATAATATGCAAACCCTGTTAGCTGCAGATATCGGCGGTACCAAAACCTTGTTGCAACTCA
>NZ_DFTU01000034.1:6188-7513 GCF_002379485.1 Methylophaga sp. UBA4204
CAGTCACCTCGAAGGTGAAATTATTCTGCAACAACGTTTGGAAAATGATGATTATGCTGATTTTGAAAGTCTGCTGACAGCGTTTTTATCTACTGTAGCCGTCGATTTTCTGCCAGTCAGTAGCGCATGTTTTGCCGTGGCAGCACCGTTAAGTGGACGCCGAGTGCAACTGACGAATCGACCCTGGATCATCGATAGCGATAAGCTGAAGCAGCAATTTCCACTTGCTGAGCTTTGCCTGGTCAATGATTTTGCCGCGGTGGGTCATGGTATCGGTGAACTTGAAGAGAATGATCTCATTGTGCTGCAGCAAGGTAAGCCGGAAGCCAAATCATTACGAGCAGTCATTGGTGCAGGTACCGGGTTGGGGCAGGCTATTCTGTCACCTCTCCATAAAAGCTGGCGGGTATGGCCAACAGAAGGCGGGCATACCGACTTTGCTGCTCAGGACACCCAACAGCACGCTTTATTGAATAAACTGTTTGAACAATTTGAGCATGTCTCCTACGAGCGGGTATTATCAGGCTCCGGCCTGGTTATGCTGTACCATTTTATTGCCGAACAGCAAGGTGACAACACGACATTGAATTTAACGGCAGAACAGATAAGTCAGTCTGCTCTGCAAGAAACAGATCCTGCGGCAGTAAAAGCCATGCAGTTATTTATGCAGATTTACGGAGCTCAGGCGGGTAATCTGGCGCTAATGACCTTGCCCAGAGCCGGAATTTTTGTCGCTGGAGGTATTGCGGTAAAGAATCTGGCCTTATTTGAACAGGGCTTTTTCATGCAGTCGTTTCTGGCGAAAGGCAGGATGCGTGGGGTGCTGGAGCAGATACCGGTGTATTTGATCAACAATCCTGATGTGGGACTCCGTGGAGCACGTTTGTTGGCTCGAAAAGCGTTGTATAATGTTGACCATGACCGATAAAAAAAACCACATTATGGTGAACGTTGAAACCACTTACCTGGATCATGAATCTGATCCGGCCAGAGCAAGATATCTTTTTGCCTATACCATTACCATTACCAATGAGGGCGATACGCCAGCGCGGTTATTATCACGTTACTGGAAAATCACTGGTGGCGATGGTCATGAACAGGAAGTGGAAGGTGATGGCGTGGTTGGTCAGCATCCTTATCTGGCGCCAACAGAAACATTTACCTACACCAGTGCGGCGATGCTGGATACCCCAGTCGGTATGATGCAGGGCCATTACAATATGATGGATGACAGTGGCAGCCGCTTTGCGGTCGATATCCCGGCATTCACATTGGCTGCTCCGCAAAAGCTGCATTAATAACCCGGCTTATAAACAGTTTCCAAT
>NZ_DFTU01000034.1:7663-9465 GCF_002379485.1 Methylophaga sp. UBA4204
CCCAGTTTGGCATCACGTAAATTGGCAAAACTCAAATCACTGTCGGATAAATTACTGTAAGACAAATCAGCCTGCTGCAGGTTGGCTCCTTTCAAATTGGCCCCCTGTAAATTGGTATAACTCAGGTTACTAAGTGGTAAATCTGCATAGCTTAAGTCAGTCCCAACCAAATCAGCATTCATCATATTTGACATGGCGAGTCCGCTGTTGCGAAGGTTGGCTCCCGTTAACGTGGCTGAAGGGATGTCCAAGCCGGGTTTCAGACAGTTTTCCCAATTCACCAACGGGGCTGGAGCAGTGTCGCAATCTGCTTCAGAAATATTCGAAGGGGTTGGGAATAAAATCGCACCTACAAATACACTGGTTAAAATCACACTGATAGTAAATATCGGCCAAAAACGGGCAGGACGTTCAGGTTTGAGTCTTTTTAATAATTCACTGCGCTGTTGGCGCTGCTGAATTAAAAAGTCCGGTTCCTGTTTGCGTCGCTGTTGCCGACGCATTTCACGTTCGGCTTCGGTAAGAGGCTGTTCATTGCGCCTATCAAAACCATCACGTTCATCAATGGGTAAGGGAGGGGGGATGACCGGGTCAACAGTGTCCAGGGCGATGATATCGCCCAGCGGTTGCCAATATTTCTGATCAGTGCTGACTTCCGTTTGAGCATTAATTCTGCCCAATTGCAGGTTACTTTTCAGCAGGGCCTTTGTGAAAGGGCCACTGATGGTCTTATCCTGGCGTGTATACCATTTTGTACTGAATTTATTCATTGACCGGTCTTTGGCAACAAGTTGGTTGCTATACTAGCATTGTGTTTAATGCTGGGTGAATTCATGCAAATACCTCAGAGCTCACAGGCTGCTCAGGTCATTGTTACGGAAACTGCAAGTCGCACGCTGCCGCTTACTCCTGGTCAGGTTGCGCAGGCGGTGGTGGTCTCAGCAGGTAAAGCCGGTGAAAATGTTGATATTCAATTGGCGGGAAAAATCGTCACCATTCAGGCTGGTGTGGATTTGCAACGTGGTCAGACTATCGAACTACAGCGGTCCGATAGCGCTGATAAAGTGGCGTTTAAACTGATTTCAGTCGCAGCCGTTTCTTCCGTTTCGACCGATCTGCGTCCGGGGCAAACGCTATTGGCTGAGGTCATTAAGTTGCTGCCCCAGCAATCCATCTTGCTGGCGCTGCAGCAAACAGGAAAGGTATCTGTTCCCCTGGAATTGGATATCAGCAGACTAAGTTCCAGCTTTAGACCCGGTCAGCAACTTTTAGTGCAAATTCTCAGTAACTCACCGTTAAGTGTGGCTTTACAAACTCCCAATCAAACTTCCTCAGAAACCATGGTTTCCCACCAACGTCGTTTAATGCCAATGGTTTTAGCTCAGCCACCACAATTGCAAAATGTTATCAATGCATTACCTGAATTGAAAAACATGCTGCCGGTGCAAAATGCCGTGAGCCAACTTTGGCAAAATATTCGCGAATTACAGACTGTCCAGCAACCTACCAATTTACAGCAGGCCATTCAGCAGTCAGGCGTATTCCTGGAACGACAGTTACTGCAGCCCAATCCGAGTTTAACTGGAGACTTTAAAGCCAATTTGCTGAAACTGGCTGCTGCGTTGGAAGGGCAGATCCGACAGACAGCAAATGGACAAATCAATGCTCAGAATCTTCCGCCGGAGATTCGAACTGCACTGATAAATCTGCTCAATCAGCCAGCGGCTTTACAGCAATTGCCATCTCATATAACCAGTGCTTTACTGGCTGGCGGGCAGACGCCAGCGCAGTTGCTTACCACG
>NZ_DFTU01000034.1:9588-17438 GCF_002379485.1 Methylophaga sp. UBA4204
AGTTGCTTACCACGCTTCTGGCAGGACAAGGTTCTGTTGGCGGGACTGTCACAACTAATCAACCGATGAGTTCTCCGAATGCACCTGTTCAACAAATTGCTCAGAATGCCCAATTTCAGGCTGGCGTTACCGAGTTGGCCAGATTGCAGGTGTTATTGCGTGAAGTGGAAACCGCGCTTGCCAGAGTGCAGATGAACCAACTGAACATGGTAAGGGAGGCGGATAGCCCCACCCAACAGCAGGTCTGGTTAATGGATGTGCCGCTAAGGGACAAACAACAGTTACAGTGGATGCAGCTACAGTTTCAGCAGGGGAACAAGCAGAACCAGCAAGATGAAGAGCAATGGCAGGTCACACTGAACCTGGAAACGCAAAACCTTGGCAAGCTGCGGGCTTCGATCGGCTTACAATCAAGTGTTGTCAGTGTGGCATTAACGGCAGAAGATCCCAAAGCGGTGGCATTGCTGGAGGAAAATATCGATTTATTACGCGAAAAATTAGCGGCACTTGATTTACAGGTGCAAAAATTAAGTTGTCACTGTGCCCCGGTGGAATGGTTAACGCCGCTGACGCAGACAGCTACCTCTGATGCATTACTGGATATTTCGGTATGAAACAGCAGTCACAGCCATTACGAGCAATTGCACTACATTATGATGGTGATAATGCACCGACAGTGACCGCCAGTGGTGAAGGTGATATTGCCGCTGAAATTATCCGCATTGCCAAACAGCACAATATTCCGCTTCGTGAAGATGCAGCGTTAGCGGACATGCTTAAAGATATGCAGCTGGGTGAAGCGATACCCGAAGCTTTATATCGGGTAATCGCTGAAGTGATAGCCTATGCCTATATTGTTTCAGGAAAGTTTCCCAAAGAAAAAGGTTAAATTCCTTTAGCAATTCATCTATATCGAACCATTATCATTGAGCTCATATAGGCTAAATTTCTTCAATACTTTATAAATCGCATTATAAAAATCACATTAAGTATTGATTTTAAAATATAAAACCGCTATTTTCATCTGCATGTATCTCTAAAACCGGTCAAAAGTAACCGCATACAGAACAGATGAATAAACTGCTAACAATTGAGTCACAGGTGTCAAAGACATCCGAGCAGAGCCTGACGGCGCCAGTATCTGCTGCGGAAGTTAATGATTTACTGGCGGCACGAATTCTGATTAGCGGGACACGCGTTTCTGATCTGGCTTTTCTGCAAACCATGTTGTCACTTAGTGGATTTACTAACATCACCAGTGCAAATGGCCAAGAAAAGCTGATGCAAGTACTGCGCAAGAATATTAATGATGATCAATGTGATATTGATTTAATTATTCTGGATTGTCGCCTGGGTGAATGTAATGCCCGTGAACTGCGACTGAAACTGGATCAGTTTGATGAATGGCGGCGCATTCCGGTTATTGCCCTGACCGAAAAATCCCAATGGAACCATAACCAGTTATTAACGGATTTGGGGCATGGGGTGACGTCGCTTTTATATCGGCCGCTTACTGCTGAATCATTGCCGCCTGCAGTTATGACCACGCTGGCTACCAAGCGCGAACGTGATCATTACTATCTCCGCCAACAACAGATTGAAGACGAAAATGCCCAGCTAAGGGTGATGGAAGCTCGACTGCAATTTTCAGTAAATCATGATGATTTGACTGGTCTGGCAAACCGGCGTCGGCTTGAACAGGCACTTGAAATTACTTTAACGCAGGTGCGGAATTTCCATACCAGTAGTGCGGTGTTTTATATTGATCTGGATAGCTTCAAAGTTCTTAACGACGCTGAGGGTCATGAGGCGGGTGATAGCTTACTGGTACAGGTTGCGAATTCGTTGCGGGGATTTTTTAAAGTCCGCGACACACTGGTTCGAATCGGTTCTGATGAGTTTGCGGTATTAGTCGATACCATCGATCCGGAAACCGCCGTAGCGCGGGCAGAAGGTTTGCGAGACCTGTTTGATGGCTACAGTTTTACTTTCCATGATCATCAATATCATTTATCTGCCAGTATCGGTGTTAAATGTATTTCCGAAGCGGATGCCTCGACAGTAGGTGAAATTCTGTCGCATGCCAATCAGGCCTGTTATACCGCCAAAAAACGTGGACGCAATCGTGTACATGTATACAGCCCGGCAGATCGTGAAATGTATGCATTAAGACACAGTGTCAAATGGGCGCCCAGAATTCGTGCGGCATTGAAACAAGAAAAATTTGTTCTGGAATTTCAGCCCATCTACTCGCTCAAAGAGAGGAAAATCAACCATTACGAATGTTTGATTCGAATGCGTGGACAGGGCGACAAACTCTATTACCCACAGGATTTTATTCCCGTTGCTGAGGCTATGGGGTTAATTCACCAGATTGATTTGTGGGTGGTTAATCATGCATTTGAATTGCTAACACACATACCGAGTGATACAGCACTGGCGGTTAATTTGTCGGGCAATATTTTCCTCGATCAGAACTTATATCCTCTGGTGGAACGCAAACTGCTGGAAACCGGTGCCGATCCTTCGCGTCTGGTATTTGAAATTACTGAGACGTCAGCCATATCCAATTTTGAACAAACCAAACAGATGGTGGATCGTCTGCGACATTTAGGGTGTCGCTTCGCACTGGATGACTTTGGTGCCGGTTTCAACTCTTACAGCTATTTAAAACATTTCCCGGTAGATATATTGAAAATTGATGGTGGGTTTATCACCAATTTACATAATGATCCGGTAGATCAATTATTGGTGAAATCAATGATTGATATCTCACACAGTCTCGGCAAAAAAACGGTAGCTGAGTTTGTTGAAGACAGGGAAACACTGAAGATGTTGCAGGAATTCGGTGTGGACTTTGTCCAAGGTTATTTAATTGGTAAGCCTCAACGCGCGTTGCCTAATAAATCCTAGTGTAAATCGGTTACGGACTGACGCTGCATCCCATGCAGACGGGTAATCAACAATGCTTCTTCCTCACTCAGGTTGCAATTATCAATAAGCTGATTGATATCAACACCTTTTCTTGCCAAGCGAATGGCATGCTCGTAACTTTGTTGTTGAGGCTGTCCCAAATCCATACTGTTTTGCTGCTCACGTATTTTCATCAGGGTTTGTTCAAAGCGAACAATTCGTTCATCCGAACCCACTGCAGCACTGCATAAAGCAGATAACTGTTGCTGCAGAGCACTGATTTGGGTGGCCTGAGAGCGGCTCAATCGAAAGAAACGGTAGCTGGTGACCAGTAGCACAATCCCCAGCAATCCCACCAAACTGTATAAGCCGTATAACATCATGATATATCTCCTGAGATATCACACATATTCATCAATAATGCCGGTTTTAGGTGGCCGCTTTGGCTGTTTATTTTCTTTTTCATTATCTTCGACATGATTATCGTCCTGCTCGTTCTGTTTATGGCGACGTTTTTCATCTGCAGGAACATCCACTCTTGTTGTAGGAACAAGTGGTTGAGCAGGATGAATTTCGTCAGCCATGTCACATCAGAAACTGGCGATATCAGCGATTTCATCATCATTCAGCAGTTTATTGACGTCAACCAGAATCAATAACGTTTTATCTCGGTTACATACGCCCTGAATAAAACGAGAACTGTCATCACTGCTGACATTAGGCGCAGTGTCAATTTCTGATTGATGTAAATAAACCACCTCAGCGACGCTGTCGACTAACATGCCAATAACGTTACCACTGACTTCGGCAATAATAATTCGCGAATCTTCGTCAGCTTCACGGGAGGGCAGACCAAACCGCTTGCGAGTATCAATGACGGTTACCACATTACCGCGTAGATTGATGATACCCAGCACATAATCAGGTGCTCCAGGTACTGGAGCTATTTCAGTTGGGCGTAATACTTCCTGCACCTGCATCACATTGATGCCATAGACTTCCTGTTCCAAATGGTAGGTAACCCATTGTAGAATCGGATCACTGCCGGCCTGATTATCTTGCTCGCTCATGGTTTTTTCCTTATTCAAAAAATTGACCAACCTTAATCTGCCAATTTTATGACGCTATTTATATATATTCATCAAAGCACAGTTTGTGCCAATTTTATTTGCTAACGTATTATTTTTAACAGCTCGGGTAACGAAATAATACTACTCAGAGGAGACATTAACATACCCGCCAGCCAGGGTCTCTGACCTGGTTCTCGCCGCCAACGCACATTATCACCCTCGAGCTTGACCACATGACGTATCGCTGAGACCGCCAATCCCAATTGTTTATTGTCTACTAATAATATGTATCGGTTGTTATCTGAATTACTTGATTGATTGGTGATCAATGTTGTCAAATCGATTACTTGGGTATGCTGTTGAGGCCGACTTAAGGTTCCAACAACATAGCTTGGATGCCCTGGAATTTGCGACAACCCATCGTCTGGCCAGTTTTCAATGCCATCCAGTTCATCCAGACTCAATGCAAGCTGCATTCCCGCCACCTCGAATAATAATGCCTGCGTATGTTTGTCAGGCGAATTTTCGATGTCGGCGAAGCTTTCGGGTTCGGCGACAGGAAGTGTCTGGTCTATCTCAGCAGCTACCTGTTCAAGCGTTTCCGGTTCACTGTCCAGCAATAACTCCTGCAGATAAGCTGCTAACGCCTGTTTTGGTTCTTTTATTTGTGTTGGCTTAGACATTCTTATCTGACTTTGCCACTGCTGCGGCTTTGGTGAGTTTCTTCATTAGACGTTCATACGCCATGCTGCCCCGACTTTCAGGATTGAGTGCTGGCAGGGGAATGCCTGATTTGCTGGCATCACGAAATTGCGTATCTATTGGAATCGCATCCTGCCAAAGGTTATCTTCATAGTCTTTTTGCATTTTTTGCAATGTCTGGGTGCCAGCCCGAGTACGACGATCATACATGGTCGGCACAATCAGATACGGCAGCTTGTGCTGACGGGAATGGTTGATCAAGTGTAGCGTGTGCAACATGCGTTCTAGCCCTTTTAAGGCCAGAAATTCAGTCTGGACCGGTATTAACAGCTCATCACATGCAGCCAGAGCATTCACCATCAACACTCCCAGCATTGGCGGGCAGTCAATCAGTACATATTCAAAACGGTCTTTGAGTTGCTGTAGGGTTTTTTGTATCACTAAACCTTTGCCACTTTGAATGCCCAGCTGGCGATCCAGTGTCGCCATCGCAGTTGCAGCCGGTAATATGTACATATTTTCCTGACTGGTTTTCTTCAATGTTTTGAATATGGCGTTCAGTGGTTGCTGTTCAGCATGTTGGAATAGGGTATAGATACTGTTTTCGATATTGTCCGGATCAAAACCAAAATAAGTGGTTAATGAACCATGTGGATCCATATCCAGCAACAGCGTTGAATGGCCCTTCAACGCCAGATGGCTGGCAAGACTCACCACCGTAGTGGTCTTGCCTACGCCACCTTTCTGATTGGCGATCGCCCAGACCGTCATGGAGATGCTTCACCATTATTGGCGGGCATCATCAACGGCGATGACAAGGTGTCAGTAATGGGAGTACTTGAGTTTTCTGGCTCTGTTGCAGAGCGATTAAATTGATCAAACACTTCAAGTGTCCTCCGGCTTTCCGAGCTGCCCAGAATAACCAGAACAACCCGACGGTTTTTTTGGCGGCCCAATTCCGTTTCATTATCAGCTATCGGTTTGAATTCTCCATACCCAATAGCTGACATTCGTCCCGGCTCAATGCCAAAACGATCCAGTAAATTTACAACACTGGCAGCTCTGGCTGCTGACAACTCCCAGTTTGACGGAAATCTTGGCGTATTGATCGGTTGATCATCGGTAAACCCTTCAACCTGCAGAGGATTGGCAACGGGTGCCAGTACATCCGCAATCTGACCAATCACTGGCACAGCCTCACGTGCTAAACGCGCATCGCCGCTGGCAAACAGAAAATTGGAATTGATTTCTACCTCCAGCCAGTCTTCAGTTTGTTTGATACTGACATCTTCATTAGTAATCAAATCGGCCAGTGCACTGCTGAGTTGCTGCGAAATATCATTAATCGTCCGTATGCTCTGCTCGGAAACGGGGGGGCGTTCTTTGGGAAGTTCGGGTAATTCAATTTCAAAATCCGGAAGTTCTGGTTTACCCGGTGAAGCTACTCGTTCGCCTTGTCCGCGGCTGACTTCGCCAATCTGAATGGGGTCCTCACTGCGGGTTGATTGTGAGAACACGCTTTCCAGTGTCTCTGATAGCACCCTATATTTACCTTCATTAACAGAAGAAATGGAATACATCACCACAAAAAACGCAAACAGCAGGGTGATAAAATCAGCATAGGAAACCAGCCAGCGTTCATGGTTTTCGTGTTCTTCATGACGCTTTCTCCGGGCCATAGGATTAACCCAGATATGCCTGCAGACGGCTTTCGATATTGCGTGGATTGTCACCATCAGCCACACTGATCAAGCCATCAATTAACATCATTTGTAATTGGGTGCGGCGCTGTACCAACGTCTTGAGTTTATTTCCGATTGGTAAAAACAATAGGTTAGCCAGCCCGACACCGTAAATGGTGGCAACAAAAGCCACGGCAATGCCTGATCCAAGTGAGGAAGGATCTGCCAGATTTCCCATGACGTGAATTAACCCTAATACCGCGCCAATGATACCGATGGTGGGTGAATAACCTCCCATGGCTTCATAGACTTTAGCGGCCTGCAGATCATTGTTTTCCATGATATCGAGATCGGCCTCCAGAATTTCACGAATGATTTCCGGCTCGGCACCATCAGCAATGAGTTGCAGACCTTTTTGGGTAAAGATATCGGTTTCTTCCATAGCCATAGCCTCAAGGCGAAGTAACCCCTCACGTCGGGCGATTTGATTCCAGTCAAGAATCTTTTCCAGTAAACGTTTGGCCGATTGCTGAGGGGGCTTGAATATCCATACGGTCATTTTCAATGCACGCAAAAATGTATTCATCGGCGTCTGTAGCATTACGGCACCCAGTGTACCGCCCAATACAATTAATAAGGCCACCGCATTAAGAATGGTATCGAGATGCCCACCTTCCAGATACTGACCGACAATAATGGCACCAAAACCAATCAGTAAGCCCAGGATGCTAAGGATATCCATAGCTTATTTAAGCGCCGTCAGTAGTTTACCGATTTCAGCCAGGCTGAGAATTTTATCAGCCACGCCTGCCTTGGCGACGGCCATTGGCATACCATAGATAGTACTGGACTGTTGATCCTGAGCCCACACGGTTGAGCCTTTCTGATGCATTTTTATCGCCCCATCACAACCATCAGCCCCCATACCGGTAAGGATTATCGTCAAGGTCTGTGCTGGACAAATCTGGGCAACAGATTCCAGTGTGACATCAATACAGGGGCGATATGTTGCATTTTCGGGGCCAGCATCGACCTGCAGATAAAGCTGTCCTCGACGGCCTTTCAACATCAATTGTTGTCCACCCGGAGCAAGGTAAGCCACTCCTGGTTTTAAGGAATCATTCTGCTGAGCTTCTTTGATTTTGATATGACACTGGGAATTCAGTCGTTCAGCAAAAGAGGGGGTAAACGTTGCAGGCATGTGCTGCAATAGAATAATCGGAAACGGAAATTCCGCTGGCAACTGGGACAATACACTTTGCAAAGCAACAGGCCCACCGGTTGAGGTGCCGATAACCACCAGTTCAATTTTTTTCTTTTCAAGTGGCGTTATGGTGGCCGGTGATTCTGACGTTTTGATGGCTGTGGTATGTTTTTCAGGCTTTGAGTGTGTTGCCAGAAAATTGATACGGTCACATAATTTTTGCCGGGCGCTGGCTTTGTCCTGCGCAAGATCTTCAAAACGTTTTGGCAGAAAGTCCAT
>NZ_DFTU01000034.1:17574-23576 GCF_002379485.1 Methylophaga sp. UBA4204
AGGCATTTCCAAATCCATGGTAATAACATCGGGTCTGTAGCGAGATACCAGTTCGACGGCTTCCATACCATCAGCGGCACTGGCGATAACTTCAAGCCGAGGATCGGCATTAATGATTTCAGTCAGTCGCCGGCGAAAAAAAGCTGAATCATCAACAATCAGTACCTTAACAGTCACAAATATCCTTAATAATTTCGATGTGCGTAGGTATTCATTAACTCTGGGAAATCAAGAATCAGAGCAATACGTCCATCGCCAGTAATGGTCGCTCCTGCAAAGCCTTTGGTGCCATGCAGCAGGGCTCCCAGAGGCTTGATAACCACTTCTTCTTGTCCAATCAACTGGTCAACAACAAAACCCACTTTTCGTGTGCCGACATTGACGATAACAACATGTTCGGTTGTTGCTTTACGCTCTGTGACATTGTTTTTATTCAGCCATTTACGCAAATAAAATAAGGGCAGAGCTTTGTTTCTAACAATAACAGTTTGCTGACCATCAACGGTATTGGTTTTATTCAAATCCAGATTAAAAATTTCATTCACACTGACCAATGGGAAGGCAAATATCTGATTACCCAACATCACCATTAATGTGGGCATGATCGCCAGAGTTAACGGGACTTTGATAGAAAGTGTAGTGCCTTTGCCTATTTCCGATTGAATATCAATGACACCATTGAGTTTGGAGATGCTGGTCTTGACCACGTCCATACCGACACCGCGACCGGAGATATCAGAAATATCCTGTTTCATCGAAAATCCTGGTGCAAATATCAATGCAAAACATTCCGATTCGGTCAGACGTGAGGCAGCTTCCTCATCCATCATGCCTTTTTCAACGGCTTTGCGGCGTAATACTTCAGGGTTCATTCCGGCGCCATCATCTGAAATAGTCAGCAGAATATGGTCACCTTCCTGAGCTGCAGCGAGCACGATTTGCCCTTGTTTCGGTTTGCCTGCCGCTTCACGGACATCGGGCATTTCAACGCCATGATCGACTGCATTACGAACCAGATGCACCAACGGATCTGCCAGGGCTTCTACCAGATTTTTATCCAAATCGGTTTCTTCGCCACGTAACTCAAGATTTATGTCTTTTTTCAGGCTGCGAGCCAAATCACGTACCACTCGAGGGAAGCGACCGAATACCTTTTTGATCGGTTGCATCCGCGTTTTCATGACGGCGGTTTGCAGGTCTCCAGTAACCACGGCAAGATTATTGACGGCTTTGGCCATTTCCTCGTTTTCAAAGGCCGCTTCCAGCGTGTTAATACGATTTCGCACCAGAACCAGTTCGCCTACCATATTCATGATGTCGTCCAGTCGGGACGTATCGACGCGTACACTGGTTTCTGCTGGCGCTTTCGCTGCTTGCGGTGCAGCTGCAGCAGCTGGTTTTACCGCTGTTACCACATCCTCATCGTCAGCCGTTTTCGGTGAAGATGCAGGTTCTGCTGGACTGACAGGTTTAGCTGCTTCGGCAGCAGGTTTAGCTGCGGGCGGAGGAGTGGTTTTAGCTGCTGGTTTCTTTCCCTGTAATTCATCCAGAAGCGCTTCAAATTCTTCTTCGGAGATTTCATCATCTCCAGTCGATTTGGCTGGTTCGGCTTTAGGAGGATCTGCAGGTGGAGTAATGCCAGGCGCAGCATTGCCATGCAACTGGTCCAGTAGCGCTTCAAATTCATCATCTGTTATGTCATCGCCAGCTACATTGTTTTCAGCTGCCGGTGGGCTCACTTCTGGTTCAGGCTCTGGTTCAGGTTCTGCAGCAGCGGGCGGCGCTTCACCAGATAAATAAGCCGCCAGTTGATCGATTATGACCGGATCAGCTGCCGTTGGATAAGAGCCGGCTTTGACCTCAGCAAACATACTGTTAAGAATATCCAGTACCTTGAGAAAGGTATCCATCATGTCTGCATCAACCAGGCGTTCACCCTGACGCAACAGGTTAAATACATCCTCGCCTTTATGACACAGGTTTACCATCGCTTCGAGACTTAAAAATCCAGCGCCACCTTTAATGGTGTGAAAGCCCCGAAAAATGGAGTTAAGTAAATCTTTATCCTGTGGCTGTGTTTCCAGAGCAACCAATTGCTCATTCAAGCCATCCAGTATTTCTTCTGCCTCAACCAGAAAATCCTGCAGAATTTCATCATCTGTATCTAAGGCCATGCTCCTGTCCTTCTAAAAACCAAGACTGGATAACAAATCATCCACATCGTCCTGGTTGTTGACCACATTCGGTTTATTTTTAGCATTTATCTGCGGTCCTTCTGCTTTTAATGGATCGACCTGTTTTGTCTCTCCACTTTGCTGAGATTGTCCTGCCACCTTAACCAGTTTTACCAGATTGTTTTCAACTTCTTCTACCAGTCCAATGACCTGGCGTAAAACTTGTCCGGTTAAGTCCTGAAAGCCCTGTGCCAGCGTCATTTCAGATAAGTTATTGTGGATCTCCCCAGCATGCGTATTCACCACAGGTAAGTAAGCTTCAATTTCCCGGCTCAAATCACGGAATTCTGTTGCTGACATCTCCCGATTTCGAAAGCGTTGCCAGCTTTCATTGAGCTTAGCGGCAGTTTGTTTCAATTCATTAGCCAAAGGCAGGGTTTTATCGATATAACCTAACGTTTTGTGTGCAGCTTCTTCAGTGGTTTGAATAACGTAGTTCAGACGATCCCGGGTATCCGGCATATCGTTGTGTGTCAGATCAACCAATCGGGCATCAACTTTGAAGTTATTTAATGCTTCGTGAAGTTCACGGGTCAATTTGCCTATTTGCTGAAATAATGCACTTTCGCGAGCATTGGTAAGCGCCATTAATTCAGTTTTAATACGATCTTCGTCATCCTGCTCAATCGCATTAATAAGGGCCTGGGCGGCTTCAAGTTGTTCTGCTTTATTCAGAGCTTCCATAAATTCCTTTCCAGCGGATTATTGTGCGTTGATACGTTCGAATATTTTTTCGATTTTTTCTTTTAATGTTGCGGCCGTAAATGGTTTGACAATATAGCCATTGACGCCAGCCTGAGCGGCCTCAATGATTTGCTCCCGTTTTGTCTCGGCAGTAACCATTAACACGGGCAAGGTAGCTAATTTGGGATCGGCACGCACAGTTTTAAGCAAGTCTATTCCTTGCATGCCGGGCATATTCCAGTCGGTTACCAGGAAATCGATACCACCTGCATTTAAGATGGGCAGGGCAGTTAAACCATCATCTGCTTCAATAGTATTATTGAAGCCAAGATCACGTAATAGATTTTTGATAATCCGTCGCATTGTAGAAAAGTCATCCACAATGAGGATTTTCATATTTTTATCCAAGGTATACCTCCCAAAATTACTGCATCCAATCGCGAAGCTTACTACGCAATCTCACCACAGTTTGTGTGTGGATCTGACTGACACGTGACTCACTGACGCCGAGTACTTCACCAATTTCTTTTAAGTTTAATTCTTCATTATAGTACAGGCTCATTAATAACCGCTCACGATCCGGCAGACCGTCTATCGCTTCTGCAAGAGCGCGTTCAAAATTGTTATTCTCGGTGATTTCAGCGGGACCGACATCATCACTACCGAAAGAGTCACCATCAGTCAGTTGATTATCAGTCATATCATCCAGACTGAATACCTGGTGCCCTGAGGCATCCTGTAATTGCTGGTGGTACTGATCAAGTGTCATTTCCAGTGCA
Organism: Methylophaga sp. UBA4204; assembly: GCF_002379485.1. Lineage (NCBI taxonomy): Bacteria > Pseudomonadati > Pseudomonadota > Gammaproteobacteria > Thiotrichales > Piscirickettsiaceae > Methylophaga > Methylophaga sp. UBA4204. Next base: position 21,272 of record NZ_DFTU01000034.1, read on the forward strand.
TCCGCCACCTCTACATCCATTGGTGAACGGCCAAGTTGCTGTTCAAGCTGATGCATGACTTCAGCGATTTCACGGGCTTTGCGGTGTACCGAGCGCGGTGCCCAATCATTGCGCCGAATTTCATCAAGCATCGCTCCACGGATACGAATACCCGCATACGTTTCGAAGCTGGCACCCTGGCTGGCTTTATACTGCTGGGAAGCATCCAGCAGACCAATCATGCCTGCCTGAATTAGATCATTCACTTCAACCGTATGGGGTAAGCGGGCAACCAGATGATAAGCGATACGTTTAACCAGGCCACCATGCTGTTCAATCAGCTGGTGCTGAGTGAGTTCTGATATTTGGCTGGAATACATGCTTAATCCAATCATCCTAACCTGCTTCCAGGCTAGCCTGTATCAGACGTTCAACAAAGAATTCCATATTTCCCCTCGGTTGTTTGGCTACGGGCCAGTAATCGATTTTTTTTGCCAGATGCTGAAATGCCGTGGCAGATTTGCTGCGCGGTAAAAACTCGACCACTGAACGTTGCTTTTTAACTGCCCGACGAAGATCTTCATCAAAAGGAACAATCCCCATAAAATTTAAGGTTACATCCAAAAAGCGATCGCATACCAGTGAGATTTTATCGAATAATTCACGACCTTCCTGAATACTGCGTCCCATATTGGCAATAATATGGAATCGTTCAACTCCATGCTCGCGACTCAGTAATTTGATTAATGCATAGGCATCGGTAATTGAGGCAGGTTCATCACAGACAACAACGATGACTTCCTGCGCCGCTTTGGTAAAACTGACGACACTGTCAGCGATACCTGCTGCACTGTCGATAAGCAGGATATCAATGTGATCATCGAGTTCACTAAAAGCTTGAATCATACCCGCATGTTCAGCAGGGCTGAGTTCAGCCATTTTCTTAACACCGGAAGCCGCTGGGATAATCTGTAGCCCGGATGGGCCATCAACCATAATTTCTTTCAGGCTTTTATCTCCCTCAAGAACATGCAGCAGATTGAATTGCGGATGTAAGCCAAGCATCACATCGATATTGGCCAAACCCAGGTCAGCATCGAGTAGAACGACTTTTTTCCCTTGAGTAGCAAGTGCCACACCAATATTCACCGTGACATTGGTTTTACCCACACCACCTTTACCACTGGCAATAGCGATTACTTTTACCGGCTTCGGAATGTGGGTCATTTTTCGCAGACCACTTGCCTGGTCCAAGGGTGCATCAGCCATAAGCGGCAAAACCTCCGTAACTGGATACTGTATGAGGATCCAGTGCTTGTTGTTCAGATTGCATCAACTCACTGGCCTGATTCACCAAACTGTTTGGTCGTGCCAGACCGAGATCTTCAGGTACTTGCTGACCATCGCAGATATAGGCCAAAGGCAGTTGATGACGAATTATTGCAGAGACCGCACCTCCCAGACTGCTGCTTTCATCAGTTTTGGTCAGAATGCAGCCGCTTAATTTAAGGTGCGAAAACGCCTTAATGATATCATTCAGAGCAGAGTTTTGGGTGGTTGCAGACAGCGTGAGGAAATGTCGGATTCGGGGAGAATGCTGAGTTAACATAGCTATTTTTTGTGTTAATTGCATATCACGCGGATTCATACCTGCAGTATCGATCAGTATAAAGCGCCGATCAAGCATATCATTCAGTGCTTCACCCAGTTCCTGATGGTTTCGCGCGACTCGTAATGAGACGCCCAATATACGAGCATAACTACGCAGTTGCTCCTGACCTCCGATTCGGTAGCAATCAGTGGTAATCAGGCCTACCTGGCGTGCACCGTGTTTCAATGCGCAACGCGCTGCCAGTTTGGCAATGGTCGTGGTTTTACCAACGCCAGTCGGTCCCACCAGAGCCATGATGCCACCTTTTTCGATAATGTCCTGATCTGATAACGGGATTTGCGCCGCAAGTTTGCCTAATGATTGACGCCAGGCAGTTTCCAGATCATCAATTCCCTGACTGGCTGTAACCAGTTGTTTGGCGAGTTCAACATCCGTTCCCATGCGCATATGGCGTTGCAAAACTTGCATCTGGGTGGGACTTTGTCTTGCCATATCCTTCCAGGTTAAATCAGATAGCTGGTTTTGCAGCATATCCCGCAAACTGGCAATTTCTTTGCGCATCTGAACCAGAGTGGGTTCCTGCGACCAGATATTTTGTTGTGGGGCAACGTAAGCCGGTGCTTGCGGTTGAGCAGGATCAATTTCAATTTTGGGTTCGTCTGCGACAGCTGCGGGACGAGGAACATTATTCTGACGACGGAATTGCGTCTCATC
>NZ_DFTU01000034.1:23711-31570 GCF_002379485.1 Methylophaga sp. UBA4204
ATTGCGTCTCATCGTAATCTGTAGCCGCCACAATCTCCACGCCACCATCAACGCGAGTATTAGAGAGGATAACGGCATCCGGACCCAGTACTTCACGTACTTCGCGGATTGCCTGACGTACATCTGCCGCCTGGAAACGTTTAATTTTCATCACATCACCTTCTTGTTATCGACCCACATTTGCCACAATGCGTATTTGTTTATCATCAGGTATCTCGTTGTAGGAAAGCACATGTAGTCCTGGAATCGCGTTACGGATAAAACGGGAAATCCAACCTCTTAATCCCGCCTGAACCACCAAAATTGCCGACTCACCCGACATCTCTTGTCGTTGAGCCGCTTCTTGTAGATTTTTGTGCATATTTTCTGCGAGTCCCGGTTCCAGACTTGCGCCACCCTCTCCAGATGCCTGTAATGTTTTTAGCAATATTTGTTCCAGCTCTGGATCCAACGTGATGATAGGCAGGTCAGGTTGGGTGCCATTAATGTGCTGTACGATGGAATGTGCCAGCGCCATTCGTGTTGCGGCAGTGATTGCCTCGGGATCGGGATTGCGTGCTGCCTGTTCGGCAATTGCCTCACTGATGGTGCGGATATCGCGAATCGGAATGTTTTCCTGTAGCAGGTTTTGCAGAACTTTTTGCACCGTACCTAATGGGACGGTATCGGGTACCAGACCTTCCACCAGTTTGGGCGCAGTTTTGGCAAGATTGTCCAGCAGGTGCTGAACTTCTTCGCGTCCCAGTAAATCATGCGCATGATTTTGCAGGATTTTACTTAAATGGGTGGCAACAACTGTGTCAACATCAACCACGGTATAACCCTGGGCCTGGGCATGCTCTCGCTGGCTGGGCTCAATCCAGATTGCATCCAGACCAAAGGCGGGATCCTTGGTACGAATACCCTCTAATTGGGCGAAGACCTGACCGGGATTGATTGCCAGCATCCGATCGGGATAGACCTCGGCTTCACCAAAGGTCACACCAAATAAAGTGACTTGATACGCGGTGGGCGATAAATCCAGATTATCGCGGATATGCACCGGTGGAATTAAGAAGCCCATTTCCTGCGAAATCTTTTTGCGAATACCTTTGATGCGATTCATCAACTGGCCGCCCTGATTTTTGTCTACCAGTGGGATCAAGCGATAACCGACTTCCAGTCCAATTGGATCAACCGGACTTAAATCATCCCAACTCAGCTCCCGTTGATCTCGATTGGCTTCCTGTTGTGGCGGTGGAGCTGCCGCAAGTGTGGCGGCTTTTTGACGCTGTGCTATCAACCAGGCACTGCCAGCACCGGCACCGGCCAAAAGTAAAAATGGGACATTTGGCATGCCGGGAATTAAACCCATTCCGCCGATAATGCCTGAGGTAATGGCCAGGGTTTTGGGTTCTTTCAACAACTGAGAGAAAATCTGCTCACCAATATCCTGATCAGCAGTAGAGCGGGTGACCAGCAAGCCCGCAGCGGCAGCAAGCAGTAATGAAGGTATCTGGGCGACCAGACCATCACCTATCGTCAGCAGGGTATAGTTATGTGCTGCTTCAGAAAAGCTCAGACTATGTTGCAGAACACCAATGACAAATCCACCGATGATATTGATAAACAGGATCAGGATCCCGGCAATAGCATCACCGCGAACAAATTTACTGGCACCATCCATAGAACCGTAAAAATCTGATTCCTGCATGATTTCTTCACGACGACGGCGGGCTTCATCCTGATCAATTAAGCCAGCATTTAAGTCAGCGTCGATCGCCATTTGTTTACCGGGCATCGAATCCAGGGTAAAACGGGCGCTAACTTCAGCAATACGCGTTGCACCTTTGGTGACCACCACAAAGTTGATAATAACCAGAATGGCGAAAACGACCAGACCTACCGCATAGTTACCGCCGATAACAAACTCACCAAATGCTTCGATAACCTGCCCGGCGGCGGCAGTACCGGTGTGTCCCTCAAGCAGAACAATACGGGTAGAAGCGACATTTAAAGCCAGTCTTAGCAGGGTTGCTAATAGCAGTATGGTTGGGAATGCGGCGAACTGTAAGGGTTTTCTCACATAAACACTGGCCAGCACGATGGTCAGTGATAAGGCGATATTAAAGCTGAATAACATATCCAGCATAAATGCAGGAAGGGGAATGACCACCATGGCCAGCAATGCCACCAGGAACATTGGTGTCGCGACATTACCGTTTAACACCCCACCTAAACGGCTTGTCAGGCTTGTATTCTCCATTGACTACTCATCTCGTTTAAATTCATCCGGTATTGGCAAGTCTTCTGTATTGAGATTTGGCTTGTTACCGCCCGTATTTTTATAACGTCTCAATTGGAAGACAAACGCCAATATCTGGGCTACTGCAATATATAGACCAGATGGAATTTCCTGACCGATTTCCGTGCTGTAATAGACGGCTCGGGTCAGTGGAGGAGCAGAGATAATGGGCACTTCGTGGTGATCGGCGACCATTCTGATTTGTTGCGCCATCAGATCGGTGCCTTTAGCCAGGACAATTGGAGCGCCAGATTTAGATTGGTCGTAACGTAAAGCAACCGCGTAGTGTGTTGGGTTGGTAATGATAACGTCGGCTTCGGGCACATCCTGCATCATCCGTTGTTGAGATAACTGGAGTTGCATCCTGCGAATCCGCCCTTTGACTTCCGGGCTACCTTCGGTTTCTTTATTTTCGTCTTTAAGTTCCTGTTTTGTCATGCGTAATTGTTTAGTGTGATTCCATAGCTGGAAAGGCACATCAATCAACGCAATCAAAATCAGGCTGGCACAAATTGCTAAAAATCCCCAGAGGACAATGAACCCCAGCTCTGTCATTGCCACTTCAACTTCCTGCCGTCCCAGTGTCAATAATCGGTCACGCAGACTCCACAGAATTAAGGTGCCTATGCTGCCCACCAGTAAAAACTTGCCTAGCGCTTTGCCAAGTTCAACCAGACCCTGAGGGCCAAAAATACGCTTAAGACCGCGAAGCGGACTCATCTTTTCCGGTTTGACGCCCATGGCCTGCGTGGAGAAATTCCAGCCGCCAATCAATGCCGGAGCTGCTAATGCCGCTATCAGCGTAATTGCCAGAAAACTACCGACATCAACAGCCATGATTTTCAAGGCGACAATCAGCTGCTGCGCCATCATATGCGGGTCCATGATCAACTTGCGGTTCAGCGAAAAGGATTGGGTCATTACCTCGCCGAGACTGCTGACCAGATTTCCACCTACAAACAGCATCGCCACCGCACTGGAAATCAATACCACTACTGTGCTTAATTCCTGGGATCGGGGGACCTGACCCTTCTCCCGTGCTTCATCAAGACGTTTACCCGAGGGGTCTTCGGTGCGTTCCTGACCGCTATCCTGATCAGCCATTGTTCACTACCAGCATTCGTGTCATTTCCAGCATTTGATCCGAAAAGTTAACCAGATGATTGCCGACCGCGGGCAGGGTGATATAAATGATGACAAAGCCCAAGCCGATGGTAAGCGGAAAACCGATCGAAAATGGGCTGATTTGCGGGGCAGCACGAGACAAAATACCAAACGCCAGATTGACCATCATTAAAGAGCCAATTGCAGGTAAGGCAATAATAACACCGGCTGCATACATCCAGCTGGCCAGCCCGGCGATATCACGAAAACTTTCCACTGAAATACCGCCGGCACCCATTGGCAAGGTGATAAAGCTTTCTGCCATCACCTGGATCAATACTAAATGCCCATTAATACTGAGAAACATCAGGGTAATGAAGATCAGATAAAATTGACTGATTACTGGCACCGTAGTGCCATTCTGAGGATCAACCATTGAGGCAAAACCAAGCCCCATCTGCATTGCAATAATCTGACCGGCGACGATGAAGGCATTAATCAATAGTTGCAACATAAATCCCATGCAGATACCAATCATCACTTCTTGAGCAATAAGCAGGATGCCTTCACCACTCAGCGGCGAGAATACCGGGGGGGGAGTATTGATGGTTGGAACCACCACGAAAGTGATGGCCAGAGCAATGATCAGTCTGGTTCGAACATTGACAAAATTGCTACTAAAAATCGGTGCCACCATCAGCATACCGCCAATGCGAAATAGCGGCAGCATATACGCCCCGAGCATCGCACTGATTTCTGCGATAGACAGATTCATCGCTAACCTATCAGGTAGGGAATGTTTTCAAACAGTCGAACCGTGTAATTGGTGACCAGACTGAGCATCCATGGGCCGGCTACCATCAATACCAAAATCGTTACCAGCAATTTGGGAATGAAACTTAACGTCTGTTCGTTGATAGAGGTAGCCGCCTGAAACATGCTCACGATTAAGCCGGCGATTAACGCTGGAATGAGTATCACAATAATCAGCAAAGTAATCACTTCAAGAGTTTGCTGCATAACGGTTAAGACGGTTTCAGGAGTCATCGCTAAATATAAAAGCTGGAAGCCAGCGTTCCCATTAATAATGCCCAGCCATCAATTAAAACAAATAACATCAGTTTAAAGGGCAGAGAGATCAGCATGGGTGACAACATCATCATCCCCATTGCCATCAAAACTGAAGCGACGACAAGATCAATAATCAAAAATGGTACGAAAATCAAAAAGCCAATTTGAAAAGCGGTTTTTAACTCGCTGGTCACAAAAGCTGGCAGCAGCAGGCTGAAAGGTACATCTGCAGGACTTTCAATGGCGGAATAACCACCAATTTCAGCAAATAATTCGATATCACTTTCTCTGGTCTGCGCCAGCATAAATTCGCGAAAGGGTTGACTAACCTGTTCAATCGCTGCGGTTGCTTCGATATCGCCATCCATATATGGCTGAACGCCATTTTCATAGGCTGTACTGAAGACCGGAGACATGATAAAGAAAGTCAGAAACAGCGCCAGACCAATCATAATCTGATTGGAAGGCGTGGACTGCACACCCATTGCCTGCCGCAGAATCGCCAATACAATAATGATCCGGGTAAATGAGGTCATCATTAACAATGCTGCCGGTAACAGCGTCAACACTGTCATTAACGCCAGGATCTGCAAGGTCAGCGAATAACTTTGTGATCCATCTTCGCCAGTCGACAAGGTCAATGCAGGAATACCGGGCTCAGCTAAAACCAAGCCAGGCAACACTAGCAGTAACAAGAACAAACCAACGCTACGCATTATTTATGGCCTCGCTGCTGCATCATCTGTTTCAGCCGATCAGCAAATGACTCGCCCTCAGCGGGTGGGGAAATTTCACGAATGGGAAGTGGTTCGGATAGCGTATGCAAAGTGCTGATATTTTGCGCAGTAACACCAATTAAAAGCTGTTGTTCGCCCACTTGTATCAACACAGCTTTTTCCCGCGTACCTAAAGAGAGGGAGCCTAAAACCTTTAATTGACCATTATGTGCTGCGTGAAAGAATTGACTGCGTTTAAGGATCCAGCCTAAAAACACAATTATCGCCAGCACCACAATCAAGCCAAAGATCGTTTGTAGCAATGTACTGGCATTGACTGGTGTGGAACTCATGGTTTCTGCGTTGACCAATAGTGGGAACAACGCAACAGAGTTCACCAAAATGACTTGCCAATATCTCATCGCAGTTTTTTAATCCGCTCTGCGGCGCTGATAACATCGGTCAGACGTATACCGAATTTGTCGTTAACCACCACTACCTCACCATGGGCAATCAAGGTGTCGTTAACCAATACGTCCATCGGTTCACCCGCCAGCCGATCCAGTTCAACCACTGAACCCTGACTTAATTGCAGTAAATTACGGATGCTGATTCGGGTACGGCCAATTTCCATCGAAATGGTCACCGGAATATCCAGAACCATGTCCATATCTACATCAGTACGTGGTTTACCTTCATCATCCAGTTTATTCAGTGGAGCAGGGCTGGGCCGGGCTGCTGATGACTCGGCATCGGCCTGCTCTTCAAGTGCTGCTGCCCAGTCATCCTGGCCGCTATCGTCATCGACCTGTTCTTCCAGTGCAGCCGCCCATTCGTCAGCCAGATCCTGATCGGATTGTTTTGTATCTTCACTCATGATTTTTAGCCTTTGTCATCTGGTAACTTGGTGTAGTGTCTTTGGGATGTTCAATAATTGAGGTGATTTTCAACGCCGCTTTTTCATTATGCTCACCATAGCTAGCACGGAATATCGGGATATTTTCCACCATTGTGGTCACCGTTTTGGGCATGCTGATAGGGATAATGTCGCCCACTTTTAATGAGCGAACTTGTTCCAGCGTCAGTTTCGTTTGCGCCAGTGTTGCCGAAACGGTGACATCCGCCAACATCAATTCTTCACGCATTGATTTGGCCCAGCGACCATCATCGGCAGAACGATCACTTTGCAGGCCGGTATCCAGTAACTCACGAATCGGTTCCAGCATCGAGTAGGGCAAGGTGATATGTAAATCTCCACCACCCCCATCCAGTTCAATATGGAAGGTGGAAATAACCACTACTTCACTGGGACTGACAATGTTGGCAAACTGAGGATTGACTTCATGGCTGACGAATTCAAATTTTACTGGCATAACCGGTGACCAGGCTTCAGTCAAATCGGTAAAGCACAAATTCAACACCATCCGTATCACCCGTAACTCGGTGGCAGTGAACTCCCGGCCTTCTATACGAGCCTGAAACCGGCCTTCACCACCAAAATAATTATCCAGAATGGTAAACACTAATTTGGGTTCAAAGACGATAAGTCCAGTGCCACGTAATGGTTGTAGCTGAATCAGATTCAGACTGGTCGGAACAAACAATGTATGAACATACTCAGAGAACTTCATCACCTGAACGCCACCCACTGAAATCTCAGCGGAGCGGCGCAGCATATTAAACAGATTAATTCGTAAATAGCGAGCGAAACGTTCGTTGATCATTTCCAGCGTCGGCATCCGACCACGAATAATGCGTTCTTCGTTACCGAAGTCATAACGCCGTGGTTTGCCGAACTCATCCAGTTCAGGTTTATTCTGCTGGATATCGTCACCGCCAAGACCATTTAGCAGTGCATCGACTTCATCCTGTGACAATATATCGTGAACGGCCATATCTATTGCATTACCAAACTGGTGAAATAAACGGCTTCAAGCCCGGTGACATCACTATTCTGCTGTTTAAGGAAACTATTAATGGTTTCCAGCGATGCCTGCTGTAAAGCCTTTGTGCCCTCAGTCGTACTGAGATCGTCATAATTTTGACTGTAAAACAACATCAGCAATTCATGAACCAGTGCGGGTTCATGTAAAGCAAACAGATCAATGGATGCCTGATCGCGCGCCATGACTTTCATTTTGATTTGCAGATAGCGAACCCGATCGTTACTTTGCTCTGAGAAATTGACAATAAAGGGGGCGGTCACTTCATGATAAACCGGAGTGGCTTTCTGTACCTCTACCTCGGCATCCTCTGTCGACTCATCCGAAGCTGCATCTTTAGACAGCCACCAGTAAACACCTGCCCCTATGATAGATAACAGCACGACAATACCAATAATCATGATGATTTTGGTTTTTTTGCTCATGCCTTGTTTGAGTTCGATATCTTTTTGTATTTCAGCCATGTTGTCTATGTCCTATCGATAAATTATTCAAAGCAAATACCGTGCCTGTTCATTGCCAGAGAAAGGTAGTGAAATACACTGCTTCAAGGTTGCTGTTACCTGTCTCTTCTTCAAAAATGGCTTTAATACGCTGATAAGCTTCTTCCTGGAGTTGGGTACGACCTTCCAGACTTTTTACTGAATCCATATTTTGCTCTGCAAATAGAATACGCAGCGTGTCCTGAATCATTGGTAGGTTACTTTCTGCACTGGCCAGGATGGCTGGATCTTCTGACTT
>NZ_DFTU01000034.1:31663-32719 GCF_002379485.1 Methylophaga sp. UBA4204
TTCTGACTTTAACGCTACCTTGATTTGCAGATAACGTGCCTGATCATCACTTTGCCGCAAAAAATTAATGGTAAAGGGCTCTTCAATAACGTAATACAATGGTTGATTCGGCTGGCCACCTCCCGCATAACATACATAGCTGGTAAAACTGAGCAATGTGATTATTAATGCGTTCAGCAGATTTTTCATGACTTGGTATACTCCTTTGCGGAATGAGCTGGTGATATCAGCAACTGATTATGACAAGCTTAGGTAATGCGTGAAAGGGGGCAATTTGTCTAATAATGAACTAAAGCAAAATCAGGTGCCGAGAGCGAGCAAAAAAGATTTCTGGCTGACCCTGCCACAATACTGTCTGCCACAACACTTATTATCACTGCTGATGCACCGAATTTGTCGATTAACCACACCCTGGTTTAAGAATCGCATAATCTCAATTATTATTCGCCAGTATAAGGTGGATATGTCGGAAGCGGTAAATCCAGATATTAATTCCTATCAGCATTTCAATGCTTTTTTTACCCGCAAAATTAAACCCCAAACCAGACCAGTCGCATTGGGGAGTGACGTAGTTGTCTCTCCGGTAGATGGTTGTTTAAGCCAGTTGGGCTTTATCCAACAAGGCAGAATTGTACAGGCCAAGGGCCATGATTATTCAACGCTCGAACTATTAGGTGGCGATTCAGCAGTAGCGGAAAAGTTTGATGGGGGACAATTTGCGACAATTTATCTGTCACCACGTGATTACCATAGAATCCATATGCCTGTTTCAGGAAGTCTGACCCGAATGCGCTATATACCGGGGAAATTATTTTCGGTTAACCCACTTACCGTTCGCGGTGTACCGAGATTGTTTGCCCGCAACGAGCGCGTGGTCACAATTTTTCAGACCGACTTTGGACCTGTGGCGCTCATTCTGGTTGGCGCTATTTTTGTTGGCAGTATGGAAACAGTGTGGCATGAAGGCGAGATTACACCGCCATACACCAAAGGTATTCTGGACTGGCACTATACCGATGCCCATATTCGTCTGAATAAAGGAGAGGAGATGGGGCG
>NZ_DFTU01000100.1:0-2144 GCF_002379485.1 Methylophaga sp. UBA4204
TCCAATCTGGCCAATCAGCTGAAAGAGCAGAATGCTTTGGATCGTATCCGTGAAGTATTTGCCGAGATCCCAAGAGTCCGTGAAGATCTGGGCTTTCCACCATTGGTCACGCCAACCTCACAGATTGTCGGTACTCAGGCGGTTTATAACGTATTAAGTGGTGAGCGTTATAAAACCATCACTAATGAAGTGAAACGTTATTTACTGGGTGGCTATGGCCAGCCACCGGCACCGATTAATGCCGAATTACAACGCAAAGCCATTGGCAATGAAACCGTGATGGAATCACGTCCAGCCGATTCCATTGCCCCTGAAATGGATAAATTACGTGCCAAGGTAGGGGATTTGGCAACCTGCGAAGAAGATGTATTAACGTTTGCCATGTTCCCCGATATCGGCCGTGAATTCCTGCAGCAACGCCTGGATGGAACGTTGCAACCAGAGCCTTTGATTCCTGAGAGTAAAGGTAAAGCACCAGGCACGGTATCAACCGAGTTTAAAGTCGATGTGCATGGTGAAACATATGATGTTGCCATTACCGGTGTCGGCGACGTTGGTGGCGGCAAACGCAAAATGTATGTGTCAGTCGATGGTATGCCCGAAGAAGTCGTATTTGAAACCATCAGCGAATTTGTTTCTGGTGGTGCTCAGCAAGGCCGCAAAAAAGCCAGCGATCCTGGTCATGTCACCACACCATTACCAGGTAATGTGGTTGAAGTCCTTGTCAATGTTGGCGACAAAGTGAACTCCGGACAATCGACGATGATTATCGAAGCCATGAAAATGGAATCCGAGTTGCTGGCTAATATCGATGGGGAAGTCAAAGCGATCCATGTCACTAAAGGGGATCGGGTGACACCTGGAGAGGTGCTGATCGAAATTGGTTAACACTTTTTCTTTGGCTGGCTTAAAGCAAGGTTTAATCCTTAGCGATTGTGACGGCGTATTACTATCTAAGTAGTACTTAGTCCTGTGTATTAACTTATTAGATGTTCTGGCGCTAGACTCGATGATACAGATAAGTATTGTGGAGTCGCATAATGACACTGACGGCTGAGCGTAGAAAACCCTCAATATACGATAATTTGGGGGGAGCTGAGGGTATTGAAAAGCTAGTTAATACCTTTTGTGATGTATTGGAAACAACAGAAGTCGGACGGCCGATTCATCTGCTGCATTTACGCGGTCATGGTATGGCACACGCCCGTATGGAACAGTTCAATTTTTTCTCGGGTATGTTTGGCGGGCCGAAGCTTTATGCTGAGAAGTGGGGGCATTCCAATGTGCGACAAATCCATGAGCATGTTGAAATCACCGAAGCACACAAGGATGCCTGGTTAGCTTCCATGCAACTGGCTATCGAAAAACTGAATTACGACCCCGAGATGAAACAACTTCTAATGGAAAACTTTGAGCGCATGGCCGGTTTATTGGTCAAGCACTAGGTGGGACTAAACAACTAGGGGCTGTTGCCCCTTAAATCTGGTTAATCCTGCTCATGCTCCATAGCATCCAAACTGTCGTAATAAATGATCGCCAGATAGCGGATAGGCATTTTTAACTTGGCTTCAGGACGATGTGGTTGTTCAGCATTGAATGTCAGTGAATCGCCTGGATTCAGAATATAGCGTTCATCACCGACAGTGTATTCAAGCCTTCCTTCCAGCATGAAGATAAATTCGACACCAGAGTGTTCAAATGGGGCAAATACTTCGCTTTCTTCTTCCAGTGAAATTAAAAAAGGCTCAAATAACTTTTTTGGCCCCTGATCGTAGGCGAGCAAATGATAGGTGTGGCCGGATTTAGTGCCACGTCTGACCACTTCCATCCCTTCACCATTTTTAACATATTGCGCACCACCTCTGGGGGTATCGTAATCATGAAACAGTTTGGACAGCGTAACGCCTAGCGCATTCGCTAAATGTTCCAGTTTTTCCAGGCTCGGTGACGTTAAGCCATTTTCAATTTTACTAAGCATCCCCCGACTCAGGCTGGCCCGTTTGGCAACTTCGGCAATAGTCAGTCCGTTATCAAGACGAATATGGCGCAGCGTGTTGCCAAGGTGTTTGTCCAGGGATTTGATAGTGGTTTCGATTCCATTCATCTCTTGTTTATCGCTCACGCCGTTTAAATCTCCTTGCCTG
>NZ_DFTU01000100.1:2296-10382 GCF_002379485.1 Methylophaga sp. UBA4204
TTGAGGTGTTGACATCCGATTTCTCACGTGAGTAAATGAACCCATGGTTTCATCATGTGAAACAAAGTTTACCTAAAAGGTGGTAGTTCTCTATACCTATTAGGTAGTAGATGGAATGGCAAACATATTAATGAGGGGCAAAAATGCCATTAAGACTTTTGAAATATGCAGTCAGTCGAGAACATCCGGCTCCCCGTTTTTTCCGGGACTGTACTGAACCGAAAAAAACCTATGATGCGGTCATCATTGGCGGCGGCGGGCATGGTCTGGCTGCAGCCTATTATCTGGCTAAAGATCACGGCATCACTAATGTTGCAGTGCTGGAAAAAGGTTATATCGGTGGTGGTAATACCGGACGCAATACCACTATTGTTCGTTCCAACTACCTGACTCCGGAAGGTGTCAATTTTTACAATGCCAGTGTCAAGTTGTTTGAAGATCTCTCAGAAGAGCTCGATCTCAACCTGTTTTATTCTAACCGTGGCCATTTCACTTTGGCGCATACCGATTCTGCCATGCGTACCATGCGCTGGCGTGCAGAAGTCAACAAACATGTAGGCGTTGAAAGCTATGTGGTTGGCCCTGATGAGATTTCAAAAGCATGCCCACAACTGGATATTTCCTGCAGTGGTCAGGCACCTATTCTTGGCGCGTTATATCACGCACCAGGTTCAGTTGCCCGTCACGATGCTGTTGCCTGGGGCTATGCAAAGGAAGCTGATCGCATGGGCGTGGAAATATTCCAGAGCACTGAAGTGACCAGTATTGATGTGAAAAGCGGCAAGGTCGTTGGTGTGCAGACCAACAAGGGTTATATCAGCACCAACCGCGTGTTATCAGCAGTCGCTGGTTTTACGCCACGCATTTGCGAAATGGTCGATATTGAAACACCCATTGTGATTCATCCGCTGCAGGCATGTGTGACTGAGCCAATGAAACCCTGGTTAGACACTATCCTGGTTTCCGGCAGCTTGCATGTTTATGTCAGCCAGTCCTCTCGCGGTGAATTGGTTATGGGGTCATCACTGGATCCTTACGAAATTCATTCAACCCGTTCATCACTGGATTTTGTTGAAGGCCTGACGTCGCATATCACCGATATGTTTCCATTCCTCGGTAATGTGAAAGTCGTACGGCAATGGGCTGGGATGGCTGATTTGACGCCGGACTTTGCTCCGATCATGGGCAAAACTGAAGTCGAAGGCTTTTACATTGATGCCGGTTGGGGTACCTGGGGCTTTAAAGCCACTCCCATTAGCGGCAAGACAATGGCTGAAACCATCGCCCGAGATATGGCCCCGGATATGATCAAATCATTCCGTCTATCACGATTTGAAGATTATGAGCTGACCGGTGAAAAAGGCGCAGCCTCGGTCGGCCACTAATTTAGGGATAGCAAGATGAAATTACTTCAATGCCCCGTTAATGGCATCCGCCCGGTGAGTGAATTTACCTACGGTGGGGAATACAGAGAGATGCCCGACCCAGATACCTGCAGTGATAAAGAGTGGGCTGGTTATGTGCATTACCGGCATGGGGCGCCGGGTTTGAAAAAAGAGTGGTGGTACCACGGTCCGAGCGGAACCTGGTTTATCGCAGAAAGAAACACGCTGACGGACAAAGTCAGCCGGACCTATCTTTACGGTCAGGAGAATAAGGCATGACATTGCGTATCGCTGAACAAGAGAATGAATGGATCAACCGTGATATGCCTTTGACCTTCGAATATGAAGGCCAACAAATTGAAGCATATGAAGGCGATACCATTAGTAGTGCACTCTGGGCTGCGGATATTAAGGTTTTGGGACGCAGTTTCAAATATCACCGGGCGCGTGGTTTATTGAGTTTTGCCAATCATGATGTCAATGCGTTGATGACGGATGGTGTAGACACCAATATCCGTGCTGATGTGATCCCGGTTACTCATAATATGCAGCTGACTGCAGTCAATACCGATGGTGGTGTAATAAAAGATAAAGGTCGGTATATCGATAAGATATCGGCGTTTCTGCCAGTGGGCTTTTATTACAAAACCTTCCATAAACCTAAATGGATGTTCCCCTTCTGGGAAGACAAGATCCGTAAGGCGGCGGGCCTGGGTGAAGTCAATTTCAACTATCCACGAATCACTCGTGCCAAACGCTATGCACATTGTGATGTGCTGGTTGTCGGGGCGGGTGCGTCAGGACTTTCTGCAGCACTTGAAGCAGCCGAAGCTGGCAGTCAGGTCATTCTGGTGGATGAAAATCTCAAAATTGGCGGTAGCCTAACTTATGATATGGCCGCGGATGTGAATTCCGGTTCTTTGTTAAAACAATTGACTGAAAATGTACTCAATCACGCCAATATTCAGGTGATTGCTGATGCCTATGCCGGTGGTTATTACACCGATCATCTGGTGCCAATTGTTGAAAAACGTGGCATTACTAAAGTTCGTGCGGGTACAGTAATTGTTGCCAGCGGTGCTTTTGAACAACCTCCAGTATTTCGTTATAACGATTTACCAGGAGTGATGCTGAGCTCAGCCGCACAACGTCTGGTGAATCGTTACTCGGTTAAACCCTTTACAAAAGGTGTATTGGTCACTGCGAATGATTATGGCTATCGGGCGGCACTGGATCTGGCTGCAGCCAAAGTCGAAATAGTTGCCGTCATTGATATGCGTCAAACCGGTGCCGATGGTGATTTGACTGAAAAGGTTAAACAGGCTGGTATCGCTGTTCATCTGGGCAGCTGTATTTATGAGGTAGTGCCTTCATCCGACAAACTGGGTGTCAGTGCCGTTATTGTATGTCCTTATAATGAGGCTACTGCCGAGGCTGACCCGCATCAGCAAGTCGTATTGAATTGTGATGGTGTTGCGATGAGCGCTGGCTGGGCCCCGGCTGCAGCTTTGCTTTATCAGGCCGGTACTCAGATGCGCTATGACCAGGCGGTTCAGCAGTTTGTGCCGAATCAGCTGCCAGAAGGGGTATTTGCTGCCGGTAAAGTCAATGGCATCTTTGAACTTGAGCAACGGTTGCTGGATGGAAAACGGGCCGGTGCTGAAGCTGCACGCTATCTTGGCAAGAGTACTGCTGATCCCGTTGCTGTTATGGCACATCGTGGTAACTCGCCCAGTCATCCTTACCCAATTGTGAATCATCCAAAAGGCAAAAACTTTGTCGATTT
This sequence comes from Methylophaga sp. UBA4204, assembly GCF_002379485.1. Lineage (NCBI taxonomy): Bacteria > Pseudomonadati > Pseudomonadota > Gammaproteobacteria > Thiotrichales > Piscirickettsiaceae > Methylophaga > Methylophaga sp. UBA4204. The sequence continues at coordinate 5,468 of NZ_DFTU01000100.1, forward strand.
TGATGAAGATATTCAGGTAAAAGATTTTATCAATGCTGCCAAGGAAGGTTTTGACAACATTGAGTTAATGAAACGCTTTACTACTGTTGGTATGGGACCAAGCCAGGGTAAGCATTCCAATATGAATGCTATTCGTATTCTGGCTCGCATACGAGATTTGCCAGTTGAAAAAATTGGTTCCACCACAGCAAGACCGTTTTTCCATCCAACTCCGATTGGTCATTTAGGCGGACGCGGTTTTCATCCACGTCGTCATACAGCCATGCATGAATGGCATGTGAAAGAAGGCGCGGTGATGATGGAAGCTGGTGTGTGGTTGCGACCTGCTTATTACCTGCCACTGGGTATTAATTTAACCAGTCAGCAGGCAGTGCAACAGGAAGCGATGGCTGTTCGTAAATCTGCTGGCATGATTGATGGCAGTACGTTGGGCAAAATCGAAGTCTTTGGCAAAGATGCTGCTGCGTTTCTGGAACGTTTCTATACCGGTAAATTTGCCAGTCAGAAAGTCGGCAATAGCCGTATTGCCATGTTACTTGATGAAGCCGGCGTAATTGTTGATGACGGCGTAGCAGTCCGTCTGGATCAAGACAAGTTTTACGTGTCGACCAATTCCTCCAATGCAGCCACGGTATATCGTGAAATGCAACGTAATCTGCAGCTTTGGGGCATGCAGGTCACTCTGGTGAATCTGACTGGTGTGATGTCTGCCATGACATTGGCTGGTCCTTCATCCCGTTCAATACTCAGTGAACTGACTGATCTGGATCTTTTGGAAGAAGCTTTTCCACAAGGGGCATATCGCGAGGCTTTAGTGGCCGGTGTCAAAGCCATAGTGATGCGAGTGGCATTTGTTTCGGATCTTGCTTTTGAAATTCATGTTCCATCGAGTGCCGGTCTGCATGTATGGCAGAAAATTATGGAAGCAGGCAAAACCTATGGACTACGGCCGTTTGGTACTGATGCCCAGCGTCTGCTGCGTTTGGAAATGGGACATCATCTGATTAGTCACGATACTGATGGTTTAACGAATCCGTTTGAAGCACATGCTGAATCACTGGTGGCAATGGATAAAGCCTTTTTCATTGGTCAACGCAGCCTGAAAATCCTGCAGAAGAAACCCGTTAAGAAAAAACTGGTGACCTTTGTATTGGATGCGGATTTTGGTGAATTGCCCAAGGAATGCAATCTGGTAATTGAAAAGGGTGAGATTGCCGGTCGGGTGACCAGTATTTCTTTCAGTGAATATGTAAATCGGGTCATTGGCTTTGCCTTTGTCCTGCCAGAACAAGCCAAGGCTGGTCATCGCTTTGCGATTCGCACGGATAGTGGACGGATCGAAATGGCTGAAGTAGTTGAGCACTCTTTTCTAAGTTTGAATCAGGGCTAAGGAGCCAGCATATGCAAAATGTTGTATTACAAAGTCCAGTTGCGTTTGCCCAGACGTCTCTGAAACCGGAAATGGGTTTTATCAACGGCATGGCAATTGTTAATCGCTATTCCGATCCGGATGTGGAAAGTCGTCATGCTGCAACACTGGCCATTTGCGATGTCAGTTGCCTGACACGTTTCGCTATCAAAGGCCCTGCAGCAGCTGATTCTTTAAAAGCAAAAGGGATTGAATTACCCGGTTCAGCAAACAGCTGGAGTCGTCATGATGCAACGCTGGTCATGCGTCTTGGTAATAGTGAATTTCTGCTGGAAGACCCGATTGGCGTACAGCAGTGCAAACAATTAACTGAACAGTTGCAAAGTGGCGACGGTGTTCATGTCGTGCTGCGTAATGATGCGTCTTTTATTTTGAGTGGTGAGTTGCTTGAAGAGCTACTGGCCCAGGTATGTGCAATTAATCTGAGCGGGCCAATGTTGGCAGACAATCAACTGGCGATGACCTCAATAGCAGGTGTCTCTGTGGTTGTTCTCAGACAGGAAGTGGCAGGTCAATCTCTAGTGCGTCTCTGGTGCGATGGCACTTTTGGCGTTTATTTGTGGGAGACCCTGTTGAATATTATTAAAGAGCTAGGCGGCGGACCGGTTGGTATCAACCAGTTTTTCAATAGTAATTAAACCATCCGGCGCTGAATAAATTAATCCATAGGTCAGGCGATGAAATTCGAGCCAGAAACAAACCTAAGTGAGCCTATCACCGATAACCAGGAGCAAAAGTGATGAAAACTTTAGAACAGGCAGAACAATTTATTAAAGACAACAACGTCAAATATGTTTTAGCACAGTTTGTCGATATTCATGGTGTGGCCAAGGTTAAATCGGTCCCTTCTGCACATCTTAAAGACATCATTAAAACCGGTGCCGGTTTTGCTGGTGGTGCTATCTGCGGTATGGGTATTCAGCCTAACGGTCCTGATTACATGGCGATGGGCGATTTGTCGACGTTGACACTGATTCCATGGCAGCCGGGTTATGCGCGCGTTATCTGTAACGGACATGTTAACGGTGAACCGTATAACTTCGATTCTCGTGTTGTCTTGAAAAACCAGATCAAGCGGCTTGAAGAAAAGGGCTGGACTATGTTTACCGGTCTTGAGCCTGAATTTTCGCTGCTCAAAAAAGATGAGCATGGTCATATTCATCCGTTTGAAGATAGCGATACATTACAAAAGCCTTGCTACGACTATAAAGGCATAACTCGCCAAAGTGTTTTCCTGGAAAAATTAACGGAATCGCTGATTGAAGTCGGTCTGGATGTTTATCAAATTGACCATGAAGACGCTAATGGCCAGTTCGAGATTAACTATACCTACGCAGATTGCCTCAAAAGTGCAGATGACTTCATTATGTTCAAGATGGCGGCCAGCGAGATCGCCAATGAACTGGGCATGATTTGTACCTATATGCCAAAACCATTCAGTAACCGTCCCGGCAATGGCATGCATTTGCATATTTCGATCGGTGATGGTGAAAAATGCCTGTTCCATGATGATAGTGACCCAGCGGGGCATGGTCTGAGTAAGCTGGCTTATCATTTTATGGCCGGTCTGCTGGCACATGCTCCGGCATTGTGCGCTTTGGCAGCACCCACCGTTAACTCATACAAACGTCTGGTGGTAGGTCGTTCTTTATCTGGAGCTACCTGGGCACCTGCGTACATCACTTATGGCGATAACAATCGCTCAACCATGGTTCGCATTCCTTACGGACGTATTGAAATGCGACTCCCGGATGGTTCGTGCAACCCTTACCTGACCACTGCTGCGATTATCGCTGCAGGTCTTGATGGTGTTGAAAGAGAGCTTGATCCGGGCGAGGGTCACAACACCAATCTTTATGATCTCAGCCCGATGGAGCTGAGAGAAAAAGGCATCGATATCTTGCCTCAGAATTTACATGAAGCACTGCTGGCCCTTGAAAAAGACAGCGTCGTTCGCGGTGCTTTGGGTGAAGGACTGGCAAATGAGTTTTTGGAACTGAAACACATGGAATGGGTGGAATACATGCGGCATGTCTCTGACTGGGAAATTGATCGTTACGCTGAATTTTATTAAGCATCCCGATAGTTGGAATTTTTAGGAGAAATCTAATGTGTGGAATTGTTGGTCTTTATTTAAAAAATGATAAGTATCAAAGTCGTTTGGGTGAACTGTTTTCCCCAATGATGATTGCAATGACAGAACGGGGACCTGACAGTGCCGGCTTTGCCATTTATGGTGATGCCGTCGATACCGGTATCAAATTTACTCTCCGTCATGAAGATGAAAACTATGACTGGGAAAAGTTGGCAAAAGATATTGAAGAAGCACTGGTTAGCAAGGTTGATTGGTTTAAGAACAGCAAAGTAGCTATTTTCAAAGTAAATACAGATGCTGACTTTGTCGAAAATTATCTGCATGAAAATCATCCTGATGTGTTGATCATGAGTGCTGGTACTTCGATTGAGATCCTTAAAGAAGTTGGCCTGCCAGAACGTATCGTGAATATGTTCAACCTGGACAAAATGCAGGGAACTCACATCATTGGCCATACCCGTATGGCGACTGAATCTGCGGTGACTATGGCGGGTAGCCATCCATTCTCAACCGGTATGGATCTGTGTCTGGTACATAACGGTTCTCTATCTAATCACAACCGTATGCGTCAGGAATTGAAACGTAATGGTATTCATTTTGATACCGAGAATGACACTGAAGTAGCGGCGGGTTTTCTGACCTATCGTTTACAGCAAGGTGATTCTTTGCATCAAGCCCTGGAACACGCTTTAAAAGAGTTAGATGGTTTTTACACCTTTACTATCGGCACCAAAGATGGTTTTGCAGTCGTTCGTGATCCTATCGCCTGCAAACCGGCTGTTATTGCAGAAACTGATGATTATGTGGCAATGGCCTCTGAATATCAGGCATTAACCACCTTGCCAGGAATTGAAAATGCCAAGGTTTGGGAACCGGAACCGTCAACTATCTATGCCTGGGAACGTGGCAGTAACTGACCAGAAGTGCTTAAGGGGAACACAATGAAAACTATTGATTTAGCTAAACAAACGGTGCGTGACTTAAATCAGGCCTTACATGATCAAGCTGCTGCATGCACTGAAACAGAATGGGAAGTGCTTAATCCCAAAGGACAGCACAACCTGGCCGTAGGTCTTGATCAGAAACTCAGAGTCGATATCAAGGGACATGCCGGTTATTACTGTGGGGGCATGAACAAAGAAGCCGATATCGTGGTTCACGGTAGTGCCGGTCAAGGCGTAGCAGAGAACATGATGTCTGGCAGTGTCCGCGTTAAAGGTAATGCTTCATCTTCTGCAGGGGCTACATCTATCGGTGGGCTGTTGGTTATAGAAGGTGATGCTGGTTCACGCTGTGGCATTTCAATGAAAGGCTCGGACATAGTCGTAACAGGCAATGTTGGTCATATGAGCTGCTTTATGGGACAGGCCGGTACCCTCGTGGTTTGCGGT
>NZ_DFTU01000100.1:10462-10846 GCF_002379485.1 Methylophaga sp. UBA4204
TACCCTCGTGGTTTGCGGTGACGCCGGAGATGCGTTGGGTGATTCACTGTATGAAGTTCACATTTACGTCAAAGGCGAAGTGAAATCATTGGGTGCGGATTGCATTGCCAAAGAAATGCGTGATGAACACATCCAGGAACTGAGTCATTTACTGAAGCGTGCCGGGGTGGATGAAGATCCTCATGCTTTCAAACGTTATGGTTCAGCACGTCAACTATACAATTTCAAAGTCGATAACGCTTCTGCGTATTAATGCTGATTTTACGAGGAATCTATTATGAGTGAAAAAAAGAAATACATTACCGAGCTCCGTGAGTCAGCGACATTTGATCGGTCGACCATGTCCGAAATTCGTCGGGCAGCGGAAACTGGTATCTATGATAT
>NZ_DFTU01000100.1:10981-28587 GCF_002379485.1 Methylophaga sp. UBA4204
CGGAAACTGGTATCTATGATATCCGTGGCTGGGGTGCCAAGCGTAAGTTGCCACATTTTGATGACTTGTTATTCCTGGGTGCGAGTATGTCTCGTTATCCGTTGGAAGGCTATCGTGAAAAATGTAATACCCAGGTCACATTGGGCACTCGTTTTGCCAAAAAACCGATCGTTATCGAAACACCGGTAACCATAGCCGGTATGAGTTTTGGTGCCTTATCGGCCAATGCAAAAGAAGCTCTGGGCCGTGGTGCGTCTGCAGTAGGCACTTCAACCACAACCGGTGACGGTGGTATGACGCCTGAAGAACGTGGTCAATCAACCAAACTGGTCTATCAATACCTGCCATCGCGTTATGGGATGAATCCGGATGATCTGCGTAAGGCAGATGCTATCGAAGTGGTTTTGGGACAAGGTGCTAAACCAGGTGGTGGTGGCATGTTATTGGGCCAGAAAATTACTGAGCGGGTCGCCAAAATGCGTACCTTGCCGATGGGCGTTGATCAACGCAGTGCCTGCCGTCATCCAGACTGGACGGGTCCGGATGATCTGGCAATCAAGATCCTTGAATTGCGTGAAATCACAGACTGGCAGGTGCCTATCTATATCAAAGTCGGTGCCACACGTACTTACTACGATGTGAAGTTGGCGGTTAAAGCCGGTGCTGATGTCATCGTTGTTGATGGTATGCAGGGCGGTACGGCGGCAACCCAGGAAGTCTTTATCGAACATGTTGGTATTCCAACTATGGCCGCTATTCCACAGGCCGTTCAGGCGCTGCAGGAAATGGGCATGCATCGTAAAGTACAGCTGATCGTTTCCGGTGGTATTCGTAACGGTGCCGACGTAGCTAAATGTATGGCATTGGGTGCTGATGCAGTTGCCATCGGTACAGCAGCCTTGATCGCTTTGGGATGTAACGATCCTAAATATGATGAAGAGTTTAAAGCCATTGGTTCAGCAGCCGGTTTTTATGATGATTATCATGAAGGTCGTGATCCGGCTGGTATTTCAACCCAGGATCCTGAGCTAAGCAAACGGCTGGATCCAGTTGAAGGTGGACGCCGTCTGGCCAATTATCTTCGTGTGCTGACACTGGAAGCACAGACACTGGCACGTGCCTGTGGCAAAAATGATATGCGTAACCTTGAACCTGAAGATTTGGTGGCCTTAACAGTGGAATCCGCTGCAATGGCCAGAGTACCACTCGCTGGTACTAACTGGATACCAGGCCAACAGCCGTTCTGATTACGCATTACAAAGAGTAATCGAGACAAGGGCTGATGCTGTTTTGATTAAACCTACTTAAAGAGATCCTTACCCCGTCAATTTAAGTCAGTTTATTCATGATGGCATCAGCCCTTTTTTTTTCATTTCAAAGAGGAGGCAAAAGTGTAGTCATTAACTATCTTTAAATAAGAGAGAGACATAACTATGAATAATAATTTAAAAAAACGTATAGAAAGTATGTACAAAAGGGACTGTGTTATGGCCTGGTCGGATATCGTTTTACTCTGGCTGGCAATAGGCTTTGTCCTCATTAGTATCTTGAGCATTGTGGAAGATCCCTTCATCCGAGTGGTGTTGATAATTTCCAGTGCATTGTTAGTGATTTTCAATACGGCGTCAGTGGCAGCAATGACCAAACACTACGCTGAAGATAAGAATTTCATATACGAATTAGACATTAAGCATCTTGATGAAAATCGAGAAGCGAAAAAATTAATGCAAGAGTCTACTAATGAGGAAAGGCTATGACTAACTATATCCCCAAAACTCAGCATAAACGCGGTCAACTATTTGACAGTTTATTTATTCTATTTTTAGTTTACGTAAGTCTTTATATCCCTTTGTTTCTGGAGTCTGATACCAAATCAGCCGATGAAACAACATCTGCCCAGGTAATCACCTGGGAGTCTCTTGATGTCTCACCCGTGGAACAGGAACAGTGGCAAAAGCTAGGCTTTGATGAGTTAGCTGCTGCCGAGATCATTAACGACCGATTTGATTACACCATCGACCCGGTCATGCTGATTATCACGGCGTTAGTCATTATCGGTTACTTCTTTTTTGTTCTCCGAGTTTCAGACAGGCAATACCGCGAGGTGATTGCGGAAAAATTCGGTACTGCTGGTAGCCAGGCAAATAACGAACAGGGGGACGCGAGATGATTTATTGGGATTTATTGAGCTATGCCGCCTGGATCATTTCTGCCGGGCTGCTGTTATGGATTGTAGTCGATGCCGTGAGCGTCTCTCGTCAGTTTGATGAGGAGCTACTGGTCAGTTCTCGAGAAGGCTCTGATGAATTATTGGAGCAAATCAAACACGAGGGAGAAGACAAATGAGCCAATCTACTTCTACTGGTGGAGATCAAAAACGTATTTCAATGCTGAAAGTGTTGAATCCATTTCATGTCTGGGCACTTGGCGTCGGTATCGTACTGGTCGGTGAGTTTATGGGCTGGAACTTTTCAGTTGCCAAAGGTGGTGCATATGGTGCTTTGATTGCATGCTGGGTAATTGGGTTGTTATACAGTTGCGTGGCGATGATCGACTCTGAAGTGACATCAACTGTGGCAGCAGCGGGTGGGCAGTATACTCAGGCCAAACACATTATTGGGCCGCTTATGGCCTTTAATGTGGGTCTGTATCTGGTCATGGCTTATACCATGCTGGAAGCTGCCGATGCACTGATTGTTGGAGATTTGATGGCTGCGGTGGCTTCAGCCACAGGTTATGCCGATCTGAATCCCCAGCCGTTTGTGGTGTTGACCATCGCTTTTCTGGCCTGGCTGAATTACCGGGGGGTGTTTATGACCCTGACGGTAAATTTTGTCATTACGCTGTTTGCTTTTCTGGCCATTATTGCTTTGTTTATTGGCAGTGATCCACTGAATCCTGGCAATATTCTCAAGCATAGTGATTTATTAACTGAGCTACCCTATGGCTGGATTGGGGTGGTTGCGGCATTGCAGTTCGGCATGTGGTATTACCTGGGGATTGAAGGAACCTGTCAGGCTGCAGAAGAGGTACGTAGTGCTGGAAGAGCTATTCCATTAGGTACTATTGGTGGAATTCTAACCCTGCTGGTGGCTGCGACTTTGACCTGGTATGTTTCCACGGGTCTGATGCCATGGCAATATCTGGGACAGGCAACTACTCCTTTGTATGATGCGGCATCCATTATTGGTAATCCATCGCTGCAGATAGTGTTGTTTATCGGCACCATGTTTGCGGCGATTGCTTCTGCTAACGGATGTATCAATGATGCGGCAAGAGCCTGGTTTTCAATGGGGCGTGACCGTTATATGCCAACCTGGTTCGGAGCCATTCATCCTCATTACCGAACGCCATTCCGGGCCATCATCTTCCTGATCCCAATAGCTGTTTCATTTGCATTCACCGGTCTGTTGGATCAGGTCATTACATTCTCGATTCTGTCAGGTTTGTTGGGCTATACCTTTATGTCCTTCAATATGATGCGATTCAGAAAAATGTGGCCTTTGGATGTGATTAAGCGTGGCTACATTCATCCGTTTCATCCTATTCCGGCATTTACACTGCTAGCGCTTTGTTCGGTGGTTTATTTTGCTACTTTCCTCGGTTACGGCGCTTCATTGCTGTCAATTATGGCGTTCTACATTGTTGCTTCAGTGTGGTTTGTAAAACGTCGTTATCAGTTTGTGAAACGCGGTGATCAGTTCACCATGCCTTGGCCACGGCCGAAAGGTTATTAAAGGAGGAGGCGGAAATGAAAAAAATACTATGTGCAACAGATGGTTCTCACAGTGCTGAAAAAGCCGTTGAGTTTGCCGTTGAAATGGCACTTCTGGCGAAGGCTGAACTGACATTTATTCATGTGATCAGGCCGACTGGAGAAGATGTTACTAAAACCTACTTCTGGGACTCTACTATGCTCAGAGCAGCTGATGAGCAGATACAGAGGGAGTTGCAGCAAGCTTTTGATAAGGCCCAACAGAAGGGGCTCGGATCGGTGTCCTGCACCACGGTACAGGGACATAATGTGGCAGCAGCAATTATCCATTTTGCTGATGTAAATCATTATGACCATGTGATAACCGGGTCTGTGGGCCGCACCGGTGTCTCTAAGGTACTGCTTGGTTCTATTGCCGAGCAGGTTATCAGTAAGGCGCATTGCCCGGTAACGGTGGTGCGTTAATCGTTGACCCCGCAGTGAGTGAAAAGCTGACTGCGGGGTCTTTTTTCACGATTTTTTACTGTTTTGCAGAGGATTTCTCAATGTTCAGTCAATTATTTTTTGTACTGGGGTGGGGAGGACATTATGTCTGATCTAGGTGTTTTTATGCTGGTCATTGTGTTTAGTTTTTCCCTGTGGTGGCTATATAAACAACATCATCGACAGGTGATTCAATCGCGTGCGAATTTGCTTAATGGTTTCGCAAAGGTCATGAATGTAAGTGAAACTCACTTTAATACTGCCGGTTATGCCTCATTAAAAGGTGTTTTTAATCAGACACCGCTGAGTTTAAGGGTTGAGGTGGATAACCTTACTGCCCGTAAGATTCCGGTGATGTGGTTGCATATTCAACTGCCTAACACTCCTGCCATAAACGGCAGTCTCGATATTCTGGTACGACCACAGAATACCGAGTTTTACAGTCCGTCATGGCAATGGTCTCAACCGATTAAGCCATTGTCTGGCTGGCCGGAACATGCCCGTTATATGAGCCGGGGGGTGACGCCAGAACTACAGGCAATTGACGCTGATGTCAGGACGATATTTGCCGATCAAAAAGTCAAAGAACTTCTTATAACCCCCGATGCAGTTCGACTGACATATCTGATTCGTCAGGCTGACAGGGGTAATTATTTACTTTTGCGATCGGTGCAATTTGATGACGAACCGATCGATTCTGATCAGATAGCAGCATTGACGCGTCAGCTACAGCGTTTACAACAGCATTTAACTGGAGGCAAAAACGCATGAGCGAGACTTTGCGAAAACCATTCCGTCCCGTTCATCCATACCTCGTACTGCTCGTCGCTATTTTATTGCCCGGGGTAGGTCAGGTACTGAATCATGCACCTATAAGAGGTCTGATGATGGTGTTTTTTATGATGGTTCTGGGGGTCATTACTTTCAATCTGGCTGCGCCGGATATTTCGCTGGTTGGCAAGTTTGCCGGTGGGGTTTTTATTTATGCCATATCTATCATGGATGCGTATATGTGGGCGCGGTTGCACTGGACTATGGCAAAGCAGAAATAGACTAGGGTCTGTTGATCTTTCAGAGCCACCACTGATGGAGGCTATTTTTTCGTCCTACAAGGCGAAAATGATGCGATGTAGTTGTTCTACATAAGTCATTTTCAACGCCGTAGGGCGGAAAAATAGCCCCAGCCCTACGGGTTGAGGCTGAAAAAGCACCACTCTTCGTTGCTCGTCGTTTATTTAGAATGACTAAACTGCTCTCCTTGCGCCTTGATTGGTGCTTTTTCAGTCACAACAGAGGCGGCTATGAAAGATCAACAGGCCCTAGATAGCTGGACATTTTTCTCAATAGTTTGCATTGCATATCGGCTGACAGGTACACCTAAAGGAGTACTTATTGAGGAGAATTATCAATCCATCATTATTAAGCTAAGTTCAAAGCGGGTTTGAAATGAACCTGTATTCAACATGTTAAATGTTTTTTTTAAATTACTTATCAAAATAATAACTACAAGAAATTACACGCTTAATAAGCTGGAGATGATTCTTATGAGAGAAAATAACATGAGCACTACAAGTGCCTCCGTCACGGGAGAGCATTCCAATGACCTTGAACGCTCCATAGACTGGAAGCAGGGGCTGGCTATTGCGTCCGGCGTACCGTTACTGATTTTACCTTCATTGGGTTACTTTCCCCTCTGGGTCGCCTCTGCAGCAATCCTTATCTGGGGTTTATCGGTACTGCAGGGCTTTATGCAAAATCTTGCCTATGCTGAATTAGCCACTACCTTTCCTAAAGCCTCGGGTTTACCTGGTTTTGCCCAAAATGTATTCAAAACCCAGAATTACGATGGAAACTATGACAAAGGAAAGCTTATCGGTGGTTTCAGTGCCTGGAGTTACTGGTTTGCATGGAATCCAGTACTGGCGATTTTTGCCATACTTGTCGGTAGTTATCTGCATGGACTATTTCCGGTGCTGGGAACGATGTTTACCGAATATCAGCTCTCTTTGATATCAGGAGGTGTGATTTTTAGTGTACTGCTTATCATCAACAGCTTTGGTCTTAAAGACAGTGCGATTTTAGGTTACATCCTGGCAGCCATTTCGTTGATACCACTGGTGGTAATGACTGTTACCCCTTTTGCTACCGGGGCAGTGGAAATCAGTAATATCACAAACAGCTGGTTGCCTGCAGATTGGTCCTGGGATATGCACCATATATTGATTTTATTCGGTTTGTTTGCGATTGCCCAATGGAGTGCCTGTGCATGGGAAACCGCAGCGATTTACGGTCCTGAATATAAAAAACCAGGCACGGACGTTCCCAAGGCATTGTTTGTCTGTGGGGCAATCTGCTTATTTTCCTTTGTACTGGTCCAGGCGGCTGTTATCGGCGTTTTAGGCGTTGATGGTGTTCTTGCTGAACCCTTGTCACCAATGATTCCAGTTGCTGAAGCTGCCTTTGGTAAGGCGGGTGCAATGATTGCCATTATTATGCTGATTGCTGCAATGATTCTGATTATTCAAACAGCCTATCTTGGCTCTGCCAGAGCTATGCACTCAATGGCGAGTGAAGGAAATTTACCGAGAGTATTTGGCAAATTGAATTCACGAGGAACACCCGTTGTGGCAATGGTGGTTATCGGTCTTTTTAACCTGATATTGATTTCGATGGGTACACCGGCGGCCATTTTAGCTGCTTCAGCTATTGGTTATACCTGTGCAAATGGCATCAGCCTGTTTGCTTATGTCAAAGCTAAAAATAATCCTAACTTTGCCAATCTGGACAGACCATTCAAAGCGCCAAAAGGTTGGAAGAACGTTGCTCTGCTATTCGGTTTGTTCAATATTCCGCTTTGCCTGATCGGTGTGGTGTATCTGAACAGTCTTGAAGTGGGTTGGTTTTCTACATGGGTTGGTTTTATTGTTCTGGGAATGTACCTGCCTATCTGGCTTTACACGCAATATGAAGCACGCTCGCAGCCAGAGATCGTTGTAAATGCTGCAGCGGGAGATTAATAAAATCGTCGGGTCATATAGTAAAAATGGGAACTTTGCAGTTCTAATGAAGTGTAATTTTGATCACAAATTTACAGTGATTTTCTAACTACTTGGGAGTAATCCTTCTTTGGAATTGTTAGTGCCCTTGCTCGACGTAATAATGTAATCGTTGCTGAGTTACAGCTTAAATTCAGCTTCATTTAATTTCCTCGATCCGTTCTCTCGTTGAGGCGTTGGGTGGATCAGGCCAGATAACGAAATTAGCAGTTTTTTGTTATCAAAGGCTGATCCACCTTTTTTTTGAGGGATACAGCAGGTGATTAACCAGCAATCTAAAAACAGAAGGATAGATCGATGAACCTACCCCTGCATATTCAACTGGAAGATGTTCAGAATACGCCAGATAAACGCTGCCTAATCATCGATAGAGTTGGTATAAAATCTCTGCGTTATCCCATATTTTTTCAGAGTGATGCTGATGAAGCGCCTATTCGTGTGGTAGCTGACTTCAATATGTATGTGAAGTTACCGCATGATGTCAAAGGCACGCATATGTCTCGCTTCATCGAACTGCTGGAAACGCCCGATTTGGTTATGTCAACTGACAGTATTGGCGATTTTATGAAAACCATGCTGACTCAGCTTGAAGCAGATAGCGGTCACCTGGAAATGCAGTTTCCTTTTTTTATTCGTAAGCAGGCACCGGTTTCCGGCGTCAGCAGTATGATGGATTACGATATCACGCTGATTGCCAATATGCAGGAAACGCTCAGTCTTAAACTCAAAGTAGCGATTCCAGTAACCAGTCTATGTCCCTGCTCGAAAAAAATCTCCGAATATGGTGCTCACAATCAGCGTTCAATGATTACCGTGACTGCGGAATTGGGACAGATTATCAGTCTAAAATCTCTGATTGAGAAGATTGAAAAACAGGCTTCCAGTGAGCTTTACGGCTTGCTCAAACGCCCAGATGAAAAGTTCGTCACCGAATATGCATACGATAATCCAAAATTTGTCGAAGATCTGGTGCGTGATGTGGCTGCCTCGTTAAATAGCTGTGAAGCCATTGTCGATTACATCATTGAATGTGAAAACTTCGAGTCGATACATAACCATTCGGCTTATGCCATGTTGCAGAAAAGCAGGGGATCGCTATGAACTATCCATTACAGCCACCCAGTTTTCCGCTTTCTGAATCGACAGTAATCTCTCCGGTAGAAGAAATCATTGATGAAATACGCCAGGGCAGAATGGTTATTCTGATTGATGATGAGGATCGGGAAAATGAGGGGGATATCGTGATAGCAGCCGATGCCGTCACAGCAGAACATATCAACTTCATGGCCCGTTATGCCCGGGGACTGATTTGTCTGACATTGACCGAAGCACGTTGTCGTCAGTTGGAACTGCCCTTGATGGTCAAACATAATCGAGCGCAGTTAAGCACCAACTTTACGGTATCCATTGAAGCCGCAGAAGGCGTGACCACTGGTATTTCTGCTGCAGACCGTGCTCGAACTGTTCAGGCTGCAGTGGCAGCGAATGCCACTCCAACCGATATTGTTCGGCCAGGGCATATTTTTCCGTTAATGGCACAACCTGGCGGTGTGCTGGCACGGGCAGGCCATACTGAAGCCGGTTGCGATATTGCAGCAATGGCTGATAGAACCCCGGCCGCAGTGATCTGCGAGATCATGAATGAGGACGGTAGCATGGCGAGATTGCCTGATCTGCAGGGATTTGCCCGTGAGCATGGCCTGAAAATCGGCACCATCGCTGATCTGATTGCCTATCGGCATCAGACAGAAACATTGATTGAACGCAAAAGCAGTCGTCTGATCAATACGGTGTTTGGTGATTTTGAGTTGATCGGTTACCGGGATATTACAACGGATAAAACGCATCTGGTCATGCTGTATGGAGATCCAACAAAATCTGCCAGCACGTTAGTCAGAGTTCATGAACCGTTATCAGTCATTGAATTACTTGATGCCAAGCAACACTCCCATAGCTGGAGTATTCATGCTGCAATGCAGAAAATCGCCAGCGAGGGGGCCGGTGTGATTGTGTTGTTACGACGTGATGAGTCCGAACAGGACATTCTCAGGCAAATCAGCAGTCCGGATTCTTTGCCTGTCGCCAGTATTGAGTTGAAGGATTATGGCATCGGTGCTCAAATTCTGCTGGATCTCGGAATCAGACGTATGCGTCTGATGACACGCCCACGCAAAATCCACAATATGACGGGGTTTGGTCTGGTAGTGGAAGACTATGTATTACCTGAAAAGTCGGAAAAGGGGATGGATGCTGCTCTTGCAGAACTGATACAGGCGTTGTAGGGAAATTTAATGTCATTATCGTTGGATAAAGCACTGCACAATCATTTCCAACGCAGTCAGCGTTGGGGTTTTACCTGGGCTTTATGGACCGCTGTGCTGTGGGGTGCCTGGTATGTACCCGGTACAGCAATGTGGTATGAAGAACCCTTTGTCAGTATTCATAGCGGAGATCATGGCATGCGTCTGGCTGCCACGGCTGTGATGACCTGGATCCACGCTGTTGTAGTATTACTGTTTCTAGTTATCTGGAACGGTATGCTGGGCAAGTTACGTGATTATGGACGCACTATTGTGCGTTTCAGACGAATCTCTAAATGGTATGCACTCGCTTCTTTGTGTGGTGGTCCGATGGCCATTTTCGGTTCATATATGGCGATGGGCTATGTCGGCCCTGTGTTTGCAGCGATTACCTCGCTATTTTATCCCGTTGTCGGAGCAATAATTGCGCGACTCTGGTATCACGAAAAAATCTCCGGCCGTGCTGCACTTGGCATGGCAATTATTATCATGGGCGGTATGGTCATTTATGGTCCAGGATTGTTTGGGGAAATTGATATAAGCGAAAACTATGCCTGGCTTGGGTATGTGGGTGGCATCATGTCAGCAATTGGTTGGGGGGCTGAGGGGGCGGTAGCGTCGCGTGCAATGGACGTTACTGATCCTGATGTTGGTATTCAATGTCGCTTCAGCTTTGAAATTCTGTTTTGGGGCATTCTGGTATTGCCAATGATCTACCTGCTGACAGATTTAGGCATTATTACATTACTGGTAGATATGCTGACCAGCCCTATGGTGATGATCTGGATGGTGTTGGCTTCGATTGCTCATGCATATTGTTATACCTCATTTTATAAGAGTTTTTCACTGATTGGTGTGGGCCGGGGTGAGGCTATCGGTAATTTATACGGGGTGTTTGCTGTCTTGTTTGTTATGGCATTCACGCTGGAACTACCCGAATGGTATTTCGTGTTGGGCCTGATTCTGACCGTAACCGGCAGCTTTGTTATGTATCGTGAACCGGCTGAGAACATTTCTACTCTTCGTGAGGTGAAATCATGAAACCACCACAAAAGGGTTTTCTGCTGATCACGCTAAATCAGTCCCCGAGTTTGTGGGATTTTGAACTGATTCAACGGGCAATGGTTGAATATGAGCTGCAGGGCCATTACTGGATTAATCATTTTAGTATTGCTTTGGATGAGCTGGCCTCAGCCGGGCTCATTAACCGTATCGGGTATCGGCTTGATGATGGTGAAGCGATTGCGAAGGATCGTTTATTGTTTGAGTTTGCTTTGTCTGACTTTGGTCGACAACGCATGATGGATACCGGTCTATTAGATGGAGTAACAACCAATGACTGAATTCTGGGGATATCCTTACGCCGATGTGCTGGCTTTTGTAATTATATTTGGGCTTAGCCTTGTGGCTTTAGTGTGTGCAAGGATCTTTGTCAAAACGTATTAAGTCTCTATAACTCACGTCAGCTATTCATCTACCTCCTTGGAAGTACGTCTAAAGGCGTGTTGCCATAACATGTCATTAGCAATCATATTGTCAGATACCCAGCTTCGAGCTTTTGTTAATTGTATTTTCAGGATAGTCAGTTGACCATCCTTGATGCGTGATAATGTAAACAATAACAACTAAAAAATTACAGCCAAAGAGCTGTAACTACAGGGGAAAACGGGTGAGTGAGCCTTCAGTACCTGCCAATGTGGCAGCCGTTGATTTGCTGGCAGAAAATAGGGCAGATCCATCAACGTTGCACCGTAGAATCAATTGGACCGGGGCCTTCTGGGTAGCGAGTGGCGTACCGGCACTTGTGCTGTTTTCCATGGGGGCGGTAGCAGCAACAGTTGGCCAGCCAGCCTGGCTGATATGGATCATTTCTATCAGTTTTGGTTTTCTGCAAGCCTTTACCTATGCCGAAATCGCCGGATTATTTCCACATAAAACAGGCGGTGCATCAGTTTATGGTGCAGTAGCCTGGATCCGATATATAAAGATTGTTGCGCCAATATCAGTATGGTGCAACTGGATCGCCTGGGGGCCGGTACTTGCTATCGGCTCTGGGCTGGCAGCAGGATATATTCTCTCCGCTCTGTTTGCACCAGATGCTGTCATCAATAGCTGGCAAATTACGCTGGTCGATCTGTCCTACCTGAAAGATGGTTTGAGTTTGCGAATCAACGCGACATTTATCATCGGTAGTGCCCTGATGCTGGTGGTGTTTGCTATCCAGAATGGCGGCATACTTCGATCGGCACGTGCCACCATGATCTTTGGTTTGACCGGTTTGTTGCCATTAATACTAGTCGGCCTGGTGCCACTTATTACCGGGGATTTACCGTTATCCAATATTACCCCTCTGACACCTCTGGCCTATGATTCAATCGGTCAGGTGATCGACGGTGAATGGAACCTTGAAGGCTGGAAACTGATGGCCGGAGGGCTGTTTATCGCAGCCTGGTCAACTTATGGATTTGAAACGGCGGTTTGTTATACGCGGGAATTCAAAAATCCCAAAAGCGATACTTTCAAGGCCATTTTCTTTTCAGGTTTATTGTGTATTGCAGTGTTTTCACTGGTACCACTGGCATTTCAGGGTCACCTGGGACTTGGACAGCTTGTAGAGCGGGAAACGCTCAATAGTGCCGGTCAGGTTGTGGCGCCGGCAGTTTATGATGGAATGTTATCGGCAGAAATCTACAGTGGTATGGGGGTGGCGAATGTGCTGGCCGGTATTCTGGGTGGGGATAGTATGTTTGCCAATGTGTTTGTGGTGATGCTGGTGCTGGCATTGCTGTTGTCAGTGATGACCACTATGGCCGGTTCATCACGCACTCTTTATCAGGGATCTATTGACGGTATGTTGCCCGGTTATCTATCCAAGGTAAATGAACAGGGAGCGCCGACTGCAGCAATGTGGACCAACCTGATTGTCAATCTGGTGCTGCTTAGCATGTCTGATTATGTATTCCTGCTGGCTGCTTCCAATGTGGGATATATCATTTTTAATTTTCTCAATCTCAACGCTGGTTGGATCCATCGACTGGATCGACCAAATTGGGAACGACCATACCGTGCGCCAACAGTGCTGATTGCTATTGGCACGCTATTGTCCTACCTAAATATGGTGCTGATGGGCATGGGGGCGAATGTCTGGGGAAAAGGAACATTGATGAGTGGCATTCTGCTGGCATTGCTGGTGATTCCGATTTTTATCTGGCGTCATTACCTTGTGGACAAAGGCGTATTTCCCAAAGCCATGCGTGAAGACATGTCACTGGATGAAAATGGCGGCGATATTATTTGCCGTGCCGGTATTCTGCCTTATCTGGTCGTGCTGACGGGCATTCTTATTGTCTTTTACAGCAGTTTGCTGGTGGCTGATCTGTAGCCTCACCCCCCCAGCATTTTTTCTTTCAAAATTCATGTATTCGAATCAATTTCAACGCATGGCGAAACTTGTGCTCATTAAGTCATATCTGACAGCCCATATACTATCTCCGACAGAGTAATCACTTCGCTCAAGCCTCACGTACTTCCTAGGTGGTAACACATCAGGAGAATTGTTGTGGTCTTTGGCAAGGCTGAAAATAAGCTTGCCCGAACTCACAATAATGGAGAACAGAATATGGCACGCGATCCTAAGCACGATATATTATTTGAACCGATTCAAATCGGTCCCAAAACCCTTCGAAATCGTTTTTATCAGGTACCACATTGTATTGGTGCCGGTTCAGATAAACCAGGCTTCCAGGCAGCCCATCGCTCATTGAAAGCTGAGGGTGGCTGGGCGGCGATGAATACTGAATATTGCTCGATCCACCCTGAATCTGACGACACCATGCGGTTGTCTGCCCGTATCTGGGATGAAGGCGACGTACGTAATCTAAAAGCCATGACCGATGAAGTCCATAAATTTGGTGCGTTAGCCGGTGTGGAACTTTGGTACGGCGGTGCTCATGCGCCTTGTCTGGAAAGTCGGGCAACCCCGATGGGCCCAAGTCAGATTGCTTCAGAATTTGAAACTCTTAGTTATTGTAAAGAGATGGATCTGAGCGATATCCAACGGGTCCAGCAATACTACGTTGATGCAGCTTACCGCTCACGTGATGCCGGTTTTGACATTATTTATGTTTACGGCGCGCACTCTTACCTGCCACTGCAATTTTTAAATCCTTATTACAATAAAAGAACTGACCAATATGGTGGTTCACTGGAAAATCGGGCACGTTTTTGGCTGGAAACATTAGAAAAAGTACGTAATGCCGTTGGTAGTGATTGTGCCATTGCGACTCGATTTGCCGTCGATACCCTTTATGGACCGGGCCAGATTGAAGTTGAAGAAGATGGTATGAAGTTCATTCAGATGGCTGATCCTCTGGTTGATTTATGGGATGTGGATGTCGGTGATATTGCGGAGTGGGGCGAAGATGCCGGTCCATCACGCTTCTATCAGCAAGGTCATCAGGTTCCGTGGACCAAGTTTGTTAAAGAAGTTTCCAAAAAACCAGTACTCGGCGTAGGCCGTTTTACCGATCCGGAAAAAATGACTGAAATCGTCACCAAAGGGTATGCCGATATTATTGGTGCGGCACGTCCATCTATTTCAGATCCGTTCTTACCGAAGAAAATCGAAGAAGGGCGTTACGACGATATTCGAGTATGTATTGGTTGTAATGTCTGTATTTCCCGTTGGGAAATTGGTGGCCCGCCAATGATCTGTACGCAGAATGCGACAGCGGGTGAAGAGTATCGCCGCGGTTGGCATCCGGAAAAATTCAAGAAAGCCACTTCCTCTGATTCAGTATTGGTTGTTGGTGCAGGACCTTCAGGTGCTGAGGCTGCGCGTGTACTGATGGAGCAAGGCTATGTGGTTCACGTTTACGATACCGCTGAAAAAGTCGGTGGACATTTGAACCAGATTGCATCTTTACCAGGCCTGGGTGAATGGGGATATCACCGTGATTACCGTGAAACCCAGTTGCAGAAACTGGTCAAGAAAAACAAAAACAGTGTGTTGGCGCTGGGGCAAAAAGCGCTCACTGCCGATGATGTACTGGAATATGGTGCAGAAAAAGTCATTATCGCTACCGGTGCCAAATGGCATACCAATGGGGATAACTGTCTGACTCATGATGCCATTCCCGGGGCTGATGCGTCATTACCGGATCAATTAACACCTGAACAAGTCATATCAGGTGAAAAGAAAATCGGTAAGCGGGTCGTTATTCTCAATGCCGACAGTTATTTCATGGCGCCAAGTCTGGCTGAAAAACTGGTTAATGACGGTCATGAAGTCACCATCGTTACGGGTGTCCACCTGGCGAAATATATGGAATTCACCCTGGAATATCCAAATATGATGCGTCGTTTGCACGAATTGAATATCGAAGAAATTGGCAATCATTTCTGTAGCCGCATTGAAACCGGACGTCTGGAAATTTACAACATGTGGGGTGATGGCTCACGTCGCAGCTACCGTGGCCCTGGCAAGTTGCCACGTGACGAGAACAAAACGCATCGCTGGCTGGAGTTTGATTCTCTGGTACTGGTCACAGGTCGTAAATCTGATAACAAGCTTTATCAGGAACTCAAGGCTCGTGAAAGTGAATGGGCTGAGAACGATATCAAAGGCGTGTACCTGATTGGTGATGCTGAAGCGCCTCGTTATATCGCCGATGCCACCTTTACCGGTCATCGTGTGGCACGTGAGATTGAGTCTGAAAATCCTCAATTCCCGCTGCCATACAAACGCGAAACGATTGCCTGGGGCACACCGCATATGCCGGGTGGTAACCATGAGATCGAGTACAAGATCTAAATAGCAGGAACCGGTTGTGTGCTGTCAATTGTGACAGCACACCTACCGTTCGCTCAATCATTATGAATTTCCCAGGAAAGTAGGTGTGTCATGAATGAAGCACATGAAATTACTCGAATTCTGTTTGAAGGCTTTTCAAACTGGTCAATTTATCTTTTCTACGTAATTGGCTATACCGCTATCGGTATATTTCTTTACGGTGTTTATGTGCAGATCCGCAAGTATCGTCGCGGCAAGCCTGATGCTTCTTGGGGTGAGTTTTTTGCACGCTTTAAAGACATGTGCAAGACCATGGCTACGCATCGCACCCTTAAACGGCGTGATAAGTCAGCTGGTCGTGCCCATGCATTGATATTTTTTGGCTTTGTGCTGCTGTTTATCGGCACAGCCACGATTACCCTCGAATACGACATTCTGGAACCCCTGTTTGGTATCACGTTCTGGTATGGCGATTTTTATCTGTGGTTCTCCTTGGTTCTGGATTTGGCTGGTGTCGGCCTGATTGGGGGACTGCTTTATATGATGTACCGCAGAAAATGGTTAAAGCTGCCCAAACTTGACTATGCTCGCCCGGATCGTGAGCCCGGCGACCCCGATTATGATCGCAGTGGTTACCGCCGCGAAGACTGGGCTTTTTTATGGGCGCTTATCCTGATTGGCTTCACAGGCTTTTTACTGGAAGCCGCACGTCTGGTCTGGTTAAGTGATACCGCGACTGTCTGGGATTATCGCTGGTGGTCACCCATCGGGGCACTGATGGCACATGTAATGGCTGGCCTGGGCATGGGGGCAGAAGCAGCAGGCAATTTCCGCACTGGACTGTGGTGGTTCCATGGTGTGTTGGCTTTGGCCTTTGTCGCACTGATTCCATACACCAAAGTGAAACATATCTTCACTGCATCTGCGTCTTTGATGTTCCGTGATCCGATGGCGGGTAAGCGGTTGCCGAGTGTGCCGGAAGATCAGGAAGATATTGGTATCAAAACCATTACTGACCTTACCTGGAAACAGTTGCTGCATCTCGATTCCTGTACCAAATGTGGCCGTTGCCATGAAGCTTGTCCGGCAACTGCTGTAGGTGCACCGTTATCACCGCGTGATGTGATCCTGTCATTACGTGAATTTGCCAATAAATCATTGCAATCCAAGGAGCTGCCAGAACAGGCCGAGCTGGATGTTCATGGCAAGGATGTCGGTCAGGTATTCATGGAAACACTTTGGTCATGTCGAACTTGTATGGCCTGTGTGGAGATTTGTCCGGTAGCGATCGAGCATGTTCCTATCATTGTGCAGATGCGTCGCAAGCTGGTAGATGAAGGCAATATGGAACCGATTCTGCAGAAAACCATGCAGTCAATCCATAAAAACGGCAACTCGATGAATGAATCGAAACGTAAACGTCCACGTTGGACCAAAGAATTACCGTTCACCATTAAAGATGCACGTAAAGAACCGGTTGATGTGATGTGGTTTGTCGGCGACTACGCTTCTTTTGATCCCCGAAACCAGGTAGTGACCCGCTCTTTTGCCAAGTTGATGAAACAGGCAGGCGTTGATTTCGGCTTGCTTTACGAAGCAGAAATGAATGCCGGTAATGATGTGCGTCGAGTCGGTGAGGAAGGGCTCTACGAGTTCCTGGCGAATGCCAACATTAGCACCCTGGAAAAATGTGATTTCAATTCGATTGTAACCACCGACCCTCACTCATTCAACACCATTCGTAATGAATATCCGGATTTCGGTGGTGAATTTGAAATTCAGCATTACACCACCTTGCTCAAGCAGTTATTTGAACAGGGCAAACTCAAGCTCAACAAAAAACTAGATTACCGCGTGACATTCCATGACCCATGTCATCTTGGACGCTATAACAAAGGCTATGACGCACCTCGTGAACTGATCAAGTTGCTGGGATGTGAACTGATCGAAATGGATCGTAATCGTGACAACTCCTTCTGCTGTGGTGCCGGTGGTGGTCGTATCTGGATTCCGGATCCGGTCGGTATTGAAAAACCGTCTGAGAACCGGATGCGTGAGGCAGCAGAAATTGAAGAGCTTGATGTCTTTATCGTGTCATGCCCGAAAGATCTGACCATGTTTGAAGATGCACTCAAAACCGCTGGATATGAAGGCAAATTCGTCGTGAAAGAGTTAATTGAGCTGGTCAATGAATGTGTCGAGTTTGATGAAGTTGAGGTCATCGATGCCGATGTTGTTTCCGCCTGATATCTGCCTGCCGG